>JAAUUJ010000269.1 GCA_012030715.1 Synechococcaceae cyanobacterium SM2_3_1
GGTTGCCTCCAGAAGTATCAGCATTCCACCTGGGCCAATAGCTCTAACAATGAGAGAGGGACTGACGCAGATCTTTGGTGGCATGAACTACGTTCGCAGCCACAATCAGGTCGTGGCTATGCCGCTCATATCCCTGGGAGGTGGGGTCTCTCTCCAGATCTAGAACCTGATAACGAATAAAGGGATAGTCCTGAAACTTTTGCTGAGCCCGATTAATAAATAAGGTGCCGATATCCGTAAACAGATATTGAGTTTGCGCGGGGTTGAGGTGAGGTAGGAGATACGCTGTGGTTCCACCTGTACCTGCTCCTACCTCCAGGATCCGCACACCTCGATGCCTGGGAAGTTGGGATAGTGCTGCCAGGATCACCTGTTGTACCAGGGAATTCATGGCCTGGGAGCCTATGGAGTTTTGGTAGAGCTGGGTGGCACTGGATAGATCTCCTTCAGGGAAAAGCAGTTGGGTGGGATCACAGGTTCCCCTTAGAACCTCAGCCAACTGGGGCGCACATCGTCCTAATAGTGCGATCTCTGCTCCTGCGCTGGGGTAACTCTTCAAAAGATCCTGCAGCCGTGCTTGCGGATCTGGGTCAGGATTCAGAGACTGGAGAACCTGCCATTCCCCATTGGAGCATGCCTGGAGCATGCCTTCTTCAGCGAGGATCTGTAACAGACGATGACAAAGGCGGTGGTAGCGGGGCAGTACCCCCAGTTGTTCGACCAGGGATTGAGTGGATAGGGTTTGCCCAGTATCAAATTGGTAGCCAAGCTGATTGAATGCCTGCAGGATAAAAGATAGACACAGCTTTTCCAGATGCAGAAAAGCTTGCAGATAACTGGCAAAATCTGTCTGAGCCTGATCGACGGCAGGGATCAGCTGAGGAAGTTGAGAATTGATCCTTTCCAGGCTGGGTAAAAAGCTGGGGAGAGGAGTTTCGCCAGATGAAAAGTGAACTTGAGGTCGCCATTCCACACGGTAAAGCCAATCCTTCCACAAGCTTTCACTGGAGAAGAGGGTGGCAGGGTTGATCCGTTTCAGGGTAAGGCCCTCTACCTGAGCCAGAACCTGCCCAGATGCATCCAGAATCGTTATGTCAGCTGTAATCGTTTGCTGTTGGGGGGTGATGTCTTCTGCAGCCCGTATCTGTACATAGCCCCACACCTCAACTGGAAGAGATTGAAAGCGAATCAGTTGATTGACTGCGAAGGGAAGAAAGGTTTCTGATTGGATCTCCTGGGTATGGATGGCGGCCCTGATCACCTGCCAGCAGGCATCTAGCGTCACCGGATGGAGTCGAAAAGACTCTCTTTGGGATTGCAGTGAAATAGGCAACTGGATCTGGGCCAATGCTTTCCCCTTGCTCAACCAGATCTGTTGGACTGCCTGGAACGCTGGGCCATATTCAATGCTCTCTTTTGAGAAGCTTTTGTAGAAGTCTTGCCCGGAGGCGTGTTCCTGGAATTGCGCTTGCAGCTGTTGCAGCTCCAAAGGGGCTGGTTGTACGGCCTGGATCCGATGGATCTGCCCAGAGGCGTGCAGTTGTAGGGGAAGATGATCCTCTGTTTCTTCCCTAGCAAGCTGGCTATAGATGGCAAAAACTAGCCCCTTAGCCTCAGGGTTGAGCTCGACTACTACAGTCTGTGGGAACTCCTCCTGCAACAATAAAGCCTGCTTGAATACTAGATCCTTCAGGACAAAAGCTTCAGTCTTCAAAACCTTCTGACCAGCGGCCAGAGCCATTTCCACAAAGGCGGTGCCTGGCAGAACCACCTGTTGGTAAACCCGATGATCCTGCAGGAACCTGGGATGCTTGGAGCTGAGGAGGGAAGAAAAGATGATTTCTTTGTGTGGGGGAGGTAAAGGCAGGCGGCTTCCCAGCAAGGGGTGGCTGTTTGAGCGGTATGCGACAGGAAAATCTAAGGTTTGCGCCTGAGAATCTGGATCCACCCAGAAACGTTCTCGTTGAAAGGGATAGGTAGGCAGATCAGAAATTTTGTGTCGAGAGTAGTCGCGGTCAAATGCAGCCCAGTCTACAGGGATGCCTCGCACATAGAGTCGGGCCAGGCTCTGCAGGATCTGAGCCCAATCGGATTGTCCCTGTCGTAGGCTGGGAAGCCATAGCCCCTGATCATCCTCCAGACATTGCCGTCCCATGCCCAGAAGAATTGGCTTGGGTCCAATTTCTAGATAGACCTCGACTCCCTGATCTGCTAGTGTTTGCATTCCCTGAGCAAACTTTACAGGTTGGCGTACATGGTTGACCCAATATTCAGGGGTGGTTATCTCATCACCTGCGAACGTACCCGAGAGATTGGAGATTACAGGAATTTGAGGAGCCGAAAGCTGGATCTGTTGAGTAATGGCTGCAAACTTCTCCAGGATTGGCTCCATCAGAGGAGAGTGGAAGGCTTGAGAAACCTCTAATGGCTTAACCTTGATCCCCTTATTTTCTAGATCCGTAACAATAGATCCTACTGCCCATCGCTCACCAGAAAAGACCACACTTTCCGGTCCGTTGTAGGCTGCAATTGATACCTGATCTGGATATCCAGAAAGGGCAGCTTCAACCGTTTCAGGATCTGCCAGGACTGAAATCATCACCCCATCAGAGGGCAGAGATTGCATCAGTCGGGCCCGGTGAGCGATCAGTTTCAGCCCATCTTCCAGACTGAAGACCCCAGCAATACAGGCAGCTACGTATTCACCCACACTATGTCCCATCAGCAGAGCAGGCTGGATCCCCCAGCTGATCCACAATTGTGCCAAGCTGTATTCCAGGGCAAATACTGCCGACTGGGTATAGATTGTCTCATGAAGAAGCGATGCCTCTGTACCTGGATAGAGAATCTGCAAAAGAGGTATATCTAAGTACTGATCCAGGATCTGAGCACACTGATCCAGAGTATTTTTGAAGGTGATCTGAGTCTCGTACAGCTCTCGACCCATCCCCACATACTGAGATCCCTGCCCCGTGAAGAGAAAGGCAATTCCATCCTCCTGATCATTGATCCGTGCTGCCACCAGATATGGAATTTCTTTCTCCCCTTGACTAAAGGTCTTCAGACTATCTTTGACTTGTGCAACATTGTCTCCAATCACAGCTAGGCGCTGATCAAAATGTGTACGGCCTGTATTCGCCGTGAAGCAAAGATCCTCTAACTTCACTTGCGGTTCTGAACTTAAATACTCGTAGTAAGACTGGGCCAAAGCTTGCAATGCCTGATCCGTTTTTGCTGAGAGCGTTAACACTTGCAGAGGTCTTTCTACTCCACCCAGTTCTGCTTCCATTTCTGGAGAAGGTGCCTCCTCCAGGATCACATGGACATTGGTGCCACTAAACCCAAAGGAACTCAATCCTGCCAGCCGTGGTTCTCCCTCCACCCGTGGCCATGGCATCAACTGGGTCGGCACCTTCACAGGTAAATGCTCCCAATCCACATGCGGATTAGGATTCTGTAAATGCAAATGCGGTGGGATCTCTTCATGGTGTA
>JAAUUJ010000078.1 GCA_012030715.1 Synechococcaceae cyanobacterium SM2_3_1
GGGTCAGGATCCATTTCCACCGTTTCCGTGCCTGGGCATCTGATTTGGTCATTCTGGAACGCAGATGAGCCATGACCACGACAGCCATGGGATTATCACTGACCTCCAATTCTGACCACCGATCCTCAAAATCCACCAACTTCACGATGGGAAATCTCAGACTCAGTTCACATCCGGCCAGGGTGTAGGTATACCGATCCGGTCTCCAGCTACTTCTCTCATCCCCCAGCACTGCCAGGCTCATCACCCGCTTCTGGTAAAAGTCAAAGATCCGGTAGTGATACACAAACATGCGCTGGGCAAAGCCACTGTCCTCCTGGGATTGAACCTCCACATGGATCAAGATGAACGCTTCTTCCCCTTTGCTGAGCCAGGCTTTCGCCAGTTTGTCGGCATAGCGGCGACCGATCTCTGCCTCAGGGATCAGGTCCTGAAACTCTTTGTCGAGGAACTCAACCGACCGATCCCAGTTGATGGCGGCATGAGCTTCTGGGAAGAGGAAGGCCAGGAAAGGCTCAAAATAGAGATCCAGGGTTTCTTTCCAGGCAGCGTCCAGATCTGAGGGGGGAGAGGGATCCGTCATGACGGTGGCAGAGATCAGATATCCAGTCTACTTAAGGTTTATCCCCAGGTGACAGGATCAGATCAGACTGTCCAGATTGAGCAGCATGAGGTCGACGATCTCCGCCTACTTCGGATCCTCTGTTTCCTCACAAATTGAAGAGGCCAATCTCGAGATTCGCCTGATCCGCTCGGGGAGTCCAGCACAGAGTGCCACGGAATGGATCCAGCGACTGGATTACTCCATTCAACCAGCCCTGACTGGATGTTGATCCCCATGCCAGTGGGGCCTTCCAGCAGATCATAGGTAGGAGTGTCTCCTACATCTGGATCGGTTGCCACTATCTGATAGGTATATGGATCTCCTACTGAAGCTAGGAAGACAGGCAGCGACGTAATACTGGGAGGTTGATTGATAAGCGTGGATCCCACCACCAGGGTATAGAGCTGACTGGTTGCTGCTCCCTGCTCATCTGTCACCAGGATCTGACCCATAATACCGATGGAGTAGCTAATCAACTAAGGCTGATAGTGGCACCCATATTTTCTGAATACCTCAGAAGTCTTATCAAAATCACTATCAAGGAAGCCTTGCGTATTGAGAAAAAGATATCATTTTCGTAACAGTCTGCAATTGCTTCTATCAACTTAGTGAGACTTGGAGCAGCAATTATATTTTCGCCGACCGTATATATTCTTGTCACGGGGCATGATTCGGTTTTTGCATCCTGCAATATCAATGAATAAATATCTTTAATATCAAAAGCAAAAATGGGATACCATTCGGGCCTCCAAATTTCTACTTCGACATGCTTATTAATTTCTAAGAAATCATGGTACCAATCTAATCCTTGCTCAAGTGATATCAATCCGTAGCCTGGAAATACGCATGACTGCCACCTGTAAATACCGCTTCCTACACCATTATGCCAATTGTAAACTGTATAGAATTCCTCAGGGAAATTAAAATTCACATTCATTAGCTTGTTCGTGATTTCTTGATTGTCCAATCCAGGTTGTAATGCATTCGCGAGGGTGGGATTATTATCCACTAACCATTTCTCAATCTTTTCTAGAGCAGAAACTAACATAATCTTCCTCTTATCAGACAGAAATACTTACGGGAAGTACAGAGATACTGGTGGCATTTGTTCAAACTGTTGCGTGCCAAGATTAAACCAATAAGAACGAATACTGTGTGGGTTTGCTAGCACCCCGTACCATCCTTTCGCACGGTCATTTGATACTACTAGTGCTTTGTTCAAGGATGCCTTTAGGTTTGCACCTTGGTGGCTTTGCTCTTTTTCAGGAACAAGTGATATTGAAACCCTATTGACTTGATAATTTAATTTACCTCCTTGTAGAGAGCTCGCATAAGGATATTCGTCACATGAAAGCTTATCTCCTGGTATACTTTGATCACAAGGGGCAAACTTACTGTACCATGGAGGGGATCCTCTTTCCCATTCTGGAGATATTCTGAGTAGCAGTGGTGGCGCTTTACCACCGTCCTTGGTATTTCCCATTCCTAATAATGCTAGCAATGTGTGGCTGAAAGTCTTTCCGTATTCAATACCCCACACCAGTACTGGTATCGATCTGTAACGGGTTTTAAGTCCGAAAGGAGAACTAGCTACTTCTCTCTCTAATGAATAACTCTCAGTCAACAAGGTATTTATTGCTCCAATTGATATCGGCTTTCGAGCAATGTTGGCAAACCTTTGATCAGCTTGTATGACACTCAATGGTACTAGTTTAGCGCCCTCAAGCGTCTGAAATTGTGCAAAAACAATAGCATAAGCCGTTGCAAGGATTGCCTGATGAAGAGTTGCGGCTGCAACCTGATTTGCAGCGACAGTAGCTGGAGAAGGCAGTGCTCCAAATAAACCTTTAGGATCAACCTTGTTCACTGGGTTCGCAGATCCATATATATACTTGTTTAGAGAAAGAGGCTCTTCTTGTAAGCCCTCAAATTGATCTCTTGTTGTAAACCGACCCACCGTAGGATCATAATATCGAGCTCTCAGGTAGTACTGATTGAGCGCAGGATCTAGCTGCTCTCCAGCATATCGATATAAATTGGGCGTACTACCTGTTGATCCCAGCAACTGACCATAGGCATCATAGGTGTAGCTATCACTCACAGCACCTGTTCCATCTGTAAGCAACCTCTGACTGCCCAATCCATCCTCATGGTAGTAATTTCGGGTTCCTCCTCGCTTCTGGGATAGGAGGCGGTGCCCATACACATAAGCGCCTGAAACTGTACCCATTGGATCTGATTCCTCAATCACTTGGGCATATGGGCGTGTTTCGTCAATCAGATAGCGCGTCTCTTGACCATTGACGGTTGATCTGACTCGGATTCCGTTCACGTCATACTGATATTGAGCTCCCAAGCCCTGGACCTGAGCTCCGATTAATCGATTCTGTCGGTCCCAGGTGAAGCTGTCTGCAGGGTCAGTTCCTGCTTGTCGGGAGAGTTGATTGCCATTGTCATCGTAGCCATATGTGGTCACTATCCCCTGCTGTTCGCTTTGCAACCTATCATTGGCATCATAGGTGTAGGTTGTAACGCCATCCACTGAGTCTGTCTTTTGCAGGCGATTACCAAAGGGATCATAGCTATACTGCGCTACACGATTACCTAGAATAGGATCTGTTATTGTCTCTTTAGTCAACCTGTAGAGATCATCATATTCATAATCAACTTCTCGGTCATTGAGTTCTTCCACCTTTTGGCGATTGCCCACAGCATCTAAGGTGTACTGATATCGAGCTAGGATCCCTCCACTGGCATTCTCATGGCGAATTTCTGTCAAGCGATTTACGACATCGTAGTCTCGAATCTCACGAGTGCCATTGGGAGACTCTGCTAACACAAGCCTATCGGCGTCATCATAGGTGAATTCAGTTTCTCCTAAGTTAGGATCTCTAACCTGATCCAGGCGACGGAAGAGATCATAGTTATAGTTGATGGTTTGTGTGGGCGTTTTCACCTGAGTTTGTAAACCTACTTCATCATAGGTATAGCTAATGGTCCGGCCATCTGGCTCCTCGCGGGAGAGAAGGCGATCTCGTTGGTCGTAGGTGTAGGTTGTGGTACCTCGGCTATCAGTAGCCGTTTCTACTTTCCCTGTAGGGGTATAGGTGTATGTTTCTGCTTCTGAGGGAGTAAGTTGTTTGACCTGAAGTCGGTTTAATGGATCATAGTCATAGGTGATGACATCACCATTGAATCCGTCATTGTTTTCGGATTGCCAACCTTATCGTAGGTCATGGTCATCATTTGATTCAGAGGCAAGGTAGTCTTGTTGCGACGATTGCGAGCATCATACTCATGCTGGGTGAGATGCAAGTTAGCATCCAGAATCTTGGTGAGATTGTTGGTGGCATCATAGCCATACTCTATTCGTTGATCAAGGGCATCAACAACCGCTGTCAACCGATCCCGTTCATTATATTCAAAGCGAGTTAGCTTATTTGCTTGGTCGGTCATAGTCTCGATTTGACCTGTTGGGGTGTAGGTCATGAGTACCCGTTCAGTATCTGGATAAATGGTTTCTACCAAGCGATCCCGCTCATCATAGATATACTCAGTCTTGTGATTAAGGGGATCCGTCTTACTGGTTTGGTTACTGTTCGCATCGTAGGTGTAGGTGGTCCTCGATCTTCGGATCCATCTTGTACATTGATGAGTCTATTTGCTCTATCGTAATCAAATCGACGGATCTTGCCCTTAGCATCTTCTTCAGCAACAATGCGACCTAACTCATCATAGGTAAACTTCTCTTTGGTTTGATCTGGAAATCGGATTTCGATAATCCGATCTAGATTATCGTAAAGATACTCAGTAATTCGTTCAGCCTGATCAATGTGCTGAGTTCGTCTGCCTGCAGCGTCAAACTTTTCCTGGGTATGAGTTCCATTAGAGAATCTAGTTTCTATAGGACGTCCTACTTCATCATAGCTAGTTCTGGTTTTTCGGCCTAAGGGATCAACTTCCTCGGTAATTTTACCCTCTGCATCATGAACATAACGAGTTTCAAATCCTAATTCATCACGCATTAGGACTCGCCGATTTCCATTGATGTAATCATACTCTTTTCGATTTCCACGCTCATCAGTCTCAGCTGTAACTAGACCGGACTTATCATACTCAGTTATTAATCTAGGATTATTTGTAAGATCTTCAGGTGTTGCATCTGGAAAGACCATTTCCACTAGTCTTCCCAGTTGATCATAAAGCGCATGAGTAACTCGCCCAGCTTCATCTTTAATGGCAGTTATTTGTCCATTGGCATCATATTCTGCTGAGGTTGTAGTGTTATCTGGGTAGTGAATTGCAGTTAGTCTAGTCTGATCATCAAAATCATATCCTGTTTGGCGATTTAAGCGATCAGTTATTGAAGTCAAATTATCTTGGAAGTCATACTCATTAGAAATCACTTGCCCTAAAGGATCCTTCCAAGCCAACATGTTGTCATTGTTATCATATGTCCAGTGACTAGCATAAGTCTGCACTCCCTCAAACGTAGTGACAGTAGTTATCTCAGAAAGCTGGTTGCCATTATCATCATACGTATATGAAGCCTTGTGGTTGTTTGCATCTATTACATTGGTAACTCGACCGAATGAATCATATTCAAATTGGGTTGAGTGATCAAGTGGGTCAGTAATAACTGTGATTTGCCCTTTATCATCAAATTCATACTTTATAGCATTTCTGAGAGCATTGATCAACTCAAGTCGGTTTCCCCTATTGTCATAGACATAAGTGGTTGTATTTCCTAAGGGATTGGTTTCGGTGGTAACTTCTCCAAAGACATTAAAAGTGAAACGAGTAGTATTACCTAGATCATCTTTAACTGAAATCAAGTTTCCTTCACTATCATAAGCTTGTGTGATTGTAATCCGCTCTTGGTTAATTTGTGTTAAGGGTAGATTATCTGAGCTAAATGTGCGAGTGATGATTCCACCAAGAGCATCAATTTCCTGAACAACATTCCCCCGGTCATCAAACTCATAAATTGTTGAGTTCCCAAGACCATCTTTGATTGTTTCAAATGAGCGGTTCGGATCATAAGTGAATTCAATAAAGTCTCCTTCACTATCAAAGAATTGGGCCAAACGCCCTTCGTCATTATATTCACTTTGAGAAATCATTCGATTCAACGGGTCAGCAATCTCAGTCACAAAATGTGGGCGATTCGGGTTCTCATACTTGAACTGCGTTGAGTTGTTTTCTCTATCAGTAACAGCAACCAGATCCCCGTTTGCATCATAGTCATACCGGATCACATTCCCCATCGGATCTGTCACCGTTGTAATCCGTCCCTGACTATCCCGTCCAAACGTAATGTTCTTGCCTGTAGAGCTAAATAACCCATCATCAGTGAAAGTCAGTTTGTTCCCATTCGGATCGGTAATGGCATTGATATCTCCTGTCTGACCATCAATCTCATACTCAATCCCTTCCTTTGTTCTCAGAATATAGATCCCGCCATAGTAAGGATTCGCTGGGTTATACCTCTGTCCCTGCACATTCACATACTCGCCATCTGGATTCAAGAAGATCGCATTGGTGGCATCGTTGTTCGAGAAGCCAATCGCTGTCTCAACCGCGTCTTTGACTCGCAGCTGACTGGTCACGCCTTTATCAGGTCGGAAGGCTGGATAGAAAAGATTCCCCCTGACTACCTGGCAGGAAGAGACTCCAAATGATGATCGTCGGATCAAAGAAGAAGGTCTCCCGTGTTCCCCCTGGTAAGGTCACAAATACCTTTGTCTCGGGTCGGAATCCTACAGAACGATAGCCCAGTTCCTCAAACACCGGATCCCGTGGCAGATTCACCCTCACATCGGCATCCTTAAACTCTAATCGCCAGCCATAACCCAGTTCATCAGTCGTGTTGGCATTCAAACTGTCATACGTCCGCACCAACGTGATCGGGATCCCACTCACCGGAATCTCCAGATCCACAAACGACAGTTGGAAGTTGCCTAGTTTGAGTTCACCCGAAATACTGGTCTGATCCTCTAGTCTGCTTTCCTTACCCGTGGCATCGGTGGCCCTGACTCTGACTCGGTAACTGTCATTGGGCAACACCGAGGGATCCAGCTGACCAATCACTCCATCCACCACCGGATCCGTTCCCCTAAACACTTCTCGATATGGCTCATCGGATCCAAACGCCTGCACCTCAATCACATAGGACACCAGATTGGCATCGGTCACTGTTCCGGTTACATTGATTGGGGCTGTGATCTGCTCAGGTAAGGGATCCAGGATGATCTGAGGAGCATCGGCATCGGTGGGATCAAAGACCGAGAGGGTGCGGCTGATGGTGGTTGTGTTGCCGGAGGTGTCGGTGGCCGTTAACGAGATCGTTTTCAGACCAGTGCTTTCAGGGGTGTAGGGACTGGTGTTGTTCACATCCAGCGGTACGATCTCTCCATCCACCCTCAGCTCCAGGTTCGAGATCCCCTGATTATCCGTGGCCGCTATCGCCAGACCTACTGATCCACCTAACGGTAGAGACAGTTGTCCCCCGATCAGCAACAACTCACCCACAAAGTCCAGATCCACCACTGGATCGGTCATATCTGCAGCTACATTCAGGTTGAAGGCTTGATCCTGACTCACCCCTGAGGCATCGGTCACGGTGACGGTAACAGGATAGGATCCTACATCTGAGAGACTGGGTTCCCACCGGATCCGGCCCCGTTCATCAATTGTCAGTCCTATGGCTAGAGAGTCTGGATCCAGGGCATAGGTGAGGGCATCTCCATTTGGATCCGTGGCCTGGAGATCATAGAGGTAAACAGATCCTGGAATCGCTTCTGTGTTGGGGGTGGATCGGATCACTGGGGCCTGGTTGATCCAAACGGTGAGCGTGTAGCCTTGAGATGCTCCAAAACCACCTAGATCTGTGGCCGAGACCACTACCGCATAGGATCCGGCAACCGGAGTGTTCCATTCCACCAGCCCTGACTGGGTGTTGATCCCCATGCCTGTGGGACCTTGCAGCAGATCATAGGTAAGAATGTCTCCCACATCTGGATCCGTGGCCTCCACCTGATAGGTATAGGGATCTCCCACTGAAGCCAGGAAGATAGGCACAGACGTGATGCTGGGAGGTTGATTGATGAGCGTGGATCCCACCACCAGGATGTAAGTCTGATTAGTCAATGCTCCCTGCTCATCTGTGACCAGGATCTCAACCGCGAAGCTTCCCAACTGTTCAATAAAGGCAGAACCTATGATTTAGTTAACAGTCTTAGGTATTATTTAGCTGGTTTTTCTCTAAGATCCTTAATGATAAGAATTCATTTTAGAAACTAAGCAAGAAATAATATCAGAGACTAAAATCCAATTCATTGCTTCATGATCAGTAATCATACAGCCTAAATCAGTTTCAAGAGCCAAGACTATTTCTACTAGATCCATACCATCTATTTTCATATCATCAACTAATTTAGACTCGGGAGAGAAATCAGTTTCTTGAAGCACATTAGCTAGGGTGCTAGCCACAGCTGCAGCTACAGAATTAAATTCACATGGATAATATCTATTAGCCCAACTTACAGCAAATCTATCGTTTGACTTTGTGAAAAGTCTAAATACAATGTCTAGCAGGCCATACCCAATGATGAGAGATCCTAGTACTAAGAGTATTCGTTCAATAGAGATCATATAACTCTCCAGCAAGTTGACTGCCTAGGCACTGAGTTGTTCTTACAGCACCGTACGTGAGTATGATCTGTAATCCTAAGCTGCCAGCTCCCTTCAATCCTTGTCCAGTCCAAATCTGGATATTTTTACCTTTCACTAGTGCTTTGATACTAATCGCAATTCCTTCTAAACCTCTAGTAGTAAGATCATTAGGTCCAAAGAATCTACGAGACAAGACAGCAGCTATTCTCACAAGATTTGTTGTTCCTGCTGACCCAGATTTCAGCATGAGCCTTGGTCTCAATATCTCAACAATCTGCCTAGGCCATGTCTGCACCCATTTTTTAGAAACACCAAAACTGCCAAGAACATACGGTGAAACTGAGACTGCTCCTGCTGTAGTCAGAGGAACTAGTGAAATATCATCTCTATCATAACCTCCTCTAATTAGGCAATTGATATGATTAATATATCCTCCTAATGCAGCAATTAAACCATCCTCAAAGTCACCTCCTCTGATAACTGTTGCTGTTCCTGAGACTACAGGTGACAGAAAAAAACCAGAAATAATTACTCCAGCAAGAACATTAGATATTGATATTAAACCACTTGGATCAATATTATTGATAGGACTATTGTTGCCATAGATATAACTGTGAAGTGATAGTGGATATGTTACCTTACCCCCAAAGTAGTCACGCTGAGTGAATCGACCTATTCTTGGTTCATAGTACCTTTGACGCAAGTAGTAATTATTTAGAGATTCATCAAACTGCTCTCCAGCAAACAGGAAGTTCTGGACAATACCAGTAAAGTCAATCAATTGCCCATATGCATCATAGTCATAGCTTGCAATATCATTACCACCATAGTCTGTCATCGTTCGTACACTGCCCAGTCCATCAACAAGATAAATTAATATTCTCTGATCTGTTGCTTGGCTAATCAAGTCCTGTCCATAAATATAAGCTATAGGCTCAGACCCTTCACTTTGCTCTACCAATGCCTGAGCATAGGGCTGATTGGTATCTACTGTAAAGACGGTTCGCTCACCATTTCTCCATAGTTGTGTTCTAATTCCATCCACATCATATTCATAGAACAGCTGAGTTCCATCAGGTAGCCTTGATCCTAGTAATTGATTTTCTTGGTTCCAACTGTAGATGCTTTCCTCCGTGTCATTCTCAAGTCTAGAAGTTGTGTTGCCATTCGCATCATAGCTATAATCGACTTCTCTGACTATCTCCCCGTTGAGTTGAGTTGCCTCATTTAGAAGTTGGTCATTGTCATCATATTGATAGGTAGTAGTTCCTTCAAGGCTATCTATACGATTCTTTCGATTCCCTACTGGGTCATAGTTATAACTAAACACTCGGCCATTATTGATACTATCTCTTGGATCTGTGATTTTCTCTTGAGCTAATCGATAAAGGTCATCATACTCATACTCTACTCGCCGACCATTATGTTCATCTACTGCCTGACGATACCCTATTTTGTTTAATCTGTATCGATAACTAGAGAGGATTGTATCCTCTAGTTTGTTTTCTAAAGTCAAGAGGCGATCCAGCAGATCATATTCTCGAGTTTCTACAACCTGGTTAGGGAGTACTGTCTGTTTTAGATTGCTAACTCCATCATAGCTATATACTGTCTGTTGACTTGTATGGTCTGTGACTCTTCTCATTCGATTCCACTCATCAAAATCATACGTCACAGTGCTAGAAGGAGTAGTCACTGATGTCCGATTCCCCGCTGAGTCATAAGTGTATTCAATTGTATTGCCTTGAGCTGTGTAAGGTGTATTTGGATCTTTTCGACTGACTAATCTATCTCTTTCATCATAGATGTAGTTGGTCAAACCTCTCAAATCATTCACTGTTTCTCGCTGGCCAGTTGGTGTGTAGGTGTAGCTCTCAAATGTTCCATCCGCAAATTCCTTTCTGATCAGGCGATTCCGTTCATCAAAGGCTTGTGTCATTAACTCACGATTAAAATCAGTTATGGCTACAGCATTTCCAACAGCATCATAAGCTATATCTGAGCGTTGTAGTTTGGGTAAAACTGTTGCTGTCTGTCGCCCTGCCAAATCATATTCGTGAGATGTTTCATGTCGATTAGCATCTCGGATCAAAACTAAACGACCTAATTCATCATACTGATACTTAGTTCGTAGTGCAGTGGGTTGTTGGTTTTTCTGTTCTGGATATTGGATAACTGCTGTAAGCTGGCTTAATGAATCATATTCATAGTCAATATTGTTTCCTTCCTGATCTATTTCACGGGTTGGTCGTCCTAATTTATCATAAACAGTTTGAGAAAAGGTGTTATCAGGATAATGGATTTTCTCTACAAGCCCATCATCATTATAGAAAGTTACAGTAGTCCGTCCCTGTGCGTCAGTGATATGAGTTGGACGACCAGCTGCATTATAACGATACGTTGTTGAGTAAGTTACTCCTGGCTCAGTAGATAGTTGGGGATTCTCACTTCTCATCAGTAGACGACGCTGATCATAGAAATATTTCGTGCGATTACCTCGTTCATCAATATCGGCCTTAACAGGGCCATCGGGGAAATACTCAGTTTGAGTTCGGGGATTATCGGATAGGAACCCTGGAGTCTCGTCTGGATAAATCACTTCAGTCCAGTCAATTGTTGCTAGAGTTTCGCCTGGAGCGAGAAGTTGTACAAGATCAGCTAGAGTATCGGTTTCATCTGGATAAATAGTTGCAATAACTCTATCCTCAGCATCATATACATAGTGAGTTACCCTGCCCAACTCATCAATTTCTACCCGTTGACGATCATCTCTATCAAATAGCGTGATCTGTCTAGGGTTGTCTGCATCTGTTTGTGGTGTTCCATCTGGATAGATTGTTTCTACGAGTTGATTTTTGTCATTGTATCGATACTTTGTTTCTCGATTCAGTGCATCAACTGCTAGGATCTGTAACCCATTTGGATCATAGCGAAACTCTGACACTTCCTCCTCAGGGTTCGTTAAGATGCGCAACCTATTGTTGCGATCATAATTTCTTTGTGTGAGAACTTCCTGAACTCCATCGGGAGTAGTGACAGTCGTCTTTTCTGTTATGCGGTTTCCGTTACCATCATAGGTATACATGGTTTCATGGAGTTTGGTATCTCGGACTAGAGTTAGGTTTCCAACTGAATCATAATCAAACTCTGTCACTGCTTGTTCTGCATCTGTGACTGATTTCAAATTACATTGATTATCATAAGTCATAATAGTCATATGACCCAGAGGAGTTTTGAAGATTCTGAGATTACTGCGGTTGTCATATTCATACCTGGAGGTCTCTCCCAGCGGATTGGTTTCAGTCTCCACCTGTGCCAATCTTGCATAGGTATAGCGCGTCGTATTACCTAACGGATCTGTTTCTGTGAGAAGATTTCGGTCGGCATCATAGGTATAGGTAGTGATCCATCCTTCAGGTCCACTCTCTGAGGTGATGAGGGTTTCTGTCCTGAGATTATTATCACTGTCGTAGGTCCTTTCTGTCCTTAAGCCCACAGGATCTATTTCTGTGACAATATTGCCTCGCTCGTCATAGACATAAGTGGTGGGATTTCCAAAGACATCTCGTATTGTTTGGATTGAGTTGTCTAGATCATATTCCAGCTGAATTGCTGAATCATTGACATCTAGGATCTGTTCTAATTGTCCTTGAGGGTTGTATTCAGTTCTTGCTCCTGTTCGTCCAAGCGGATCCACAATCTCTGTCAAATAATGTTCTCGACTAGGTTCCTCGTACTTGAATTGAGTTGTGTTCTCCTCTCTATCGGTAACAGCAACCAGATCCCTGTTTGCATCATAGTCATACCGGATCACATTCCCCATCGGATCTGTCACCGTTGTGATCCGTCCCTGACTATCCCGTCCAAAGGTGATACTTTTCCCTGTGGAACTAAATAACCCATCATCTGTGAAGGTCAGAACATTGCCATTCGGATCGGTGATGGCATTGATATCCCCTGTCTGTCCATCAATCTCGTACTCAATCCCTTCCTTCGTTCTCAGAATATAGATCCCGCCATAGTAAGGATTCGCTGGGTTATACCGCTGACCCTGCACATTCACATACTCCCCATCAGGGTTCAGGAAGATCGCATTCGTGGCATCGTTGTTGGAGAACCCAATCGCTGTCTCAACCGCATCTTTGACTCGCAGCTGACTGGTCACCCCTTTATCAGGGCGGAAAGCTGGATAGAACAGATTCCCCTGGCTACCTGGCAGGAAGAGACTCCAGATCACAATCGTCGGATCAAAGAAGAAGGTCTCGCGTGTCCCACCAGGCAAGGTGACAAAGACCTTCGTCTCATCTCGGAAACCGACAGAACGGTAACCCAACTCCTCAAACACCGGATCCCGTGGCAGATTCACCCTGACATCGGCATCCTTAAACTCTAGTCGCCAGCCATAACCCAGCTCATCGGTGGTGTTCGCATTCAAACTGTCGTAAGTCCTCACTAACGTGATCGGGATCCCACTTACCGGAATCTCTAGATCCACAAACGACAGTTGGAAGTTGCCTAGTTTGAGTTCACCCGAAATACTGGTCTGATCCTCCAGTCGGCTTTCTTTACCCGTGGCATCGGTGGCCCTGACTCGGACTCGGTAACTGTCATTGGGCAACACGGAGGTATCCAGCTGACCAATCACGCCATCCACCACGGATCCGTTCCCCTAAACACCTCTCGATAGGGCTCATCGGATCCAAACGGCTGCACCTCAATCACATAGGAGACTAGATTGGCATCTGTCACTGTTCCGGTCACATTGATCGGTGCTGTGATCTGCTCAGGTAAGGGATCCAGGATGATCTCGGGGGCATCGGCATCAGTGGGATCAAAGATTGAGAGGGTGCGGCTGAGCGTGGTTGTGTTGCCGGAGGTATCAGTCGCGGTTAGTGAGATCGTTTTCAGTCCAGTGGTCTCGGGGGTAAAAGTGGTGGTGCTATTCACATCCAGGGGTACGGTCTCTCCATCTACCCTCAGCTCCAGGTTCGAGATCCCTTGATTATCCGTGGCCGCTATCGCCAGACCTACTGATCCACCTAACGGTAGAGACAGTTGTCCCCCGATCAGCAATAGCTCACCCACAAAGTCCAGATCCACCACTGGATCGGTCATGTCGGCTGCCACATTAAGGGTAAAGGATTGATCCTGACTCACCCCTGAGGCATCGGTGACTGTGACGGTGACGGGATAGGATCCTACATCTGCCAGAGTTGGCTGCCACCGGATCCGACCCCTTTCATCAATCATCAGTCCCAGGGCTAGAGAGTCTGGATCCAATGCATAGGTGAGGGCATCTCCATTCGGATCCGTGGCCTGGACATCATAGGCATAGACCGATCCTGGAATCGCTTCGGTGTTGGGGGTGGATCGGATCACTGGGGCCTGGTTGATCCGAACGGTCAGCGTGTAGCCTTGAGATGCTCCAAATCCACCCAGATCCGTGGCTGAGACCACCACTGCATAGGATCCGGCGACTGGATTGCTCCATTCCAAGAGACCCGACTGGGTGTTGATCCCCATGCCTGGAGGACCTTGCAGCAGATCATAGGTGAGGCTGTCTCCTACATCGGGATCCGTGGCTTCCACCTGATAGGTATACGGATCTCCCACTGAGGCCAGAAATACGGGCACAGAGGTGATCCTGGGAGGTTGATTGATGAGTGTAGATCCCACCACCAGGGTGTAGAGCTGACTGGTTGCTGCTCCCTGCTCATCTGTCACCAGGATCTCAACGATGGAGCTCCCCAGTTGCTCAGAAGTAGGGATCCAGCTGATGATCCCATCCTCAGAAATGCTCATCCCTGCCGGATTCTGGCTCAGCTCATAGGTGAGGGCATCCCCTTCTGGATCCACGGCTACCACCCCATAGGTGTAACCCTGATCCTGGGCGGCTAGGGTAATGGGATTGGAGAGGATCTGGGGGGGATTATTGGTGCCTGTCACCCTCAGAGTGTAGCCCTGCACAGATCTGGCCCCCAACGTATCGAAGAGGCCAATCTCGACATCCACCTCACCCAGCTGATCCGCCCTGGGAGTCCAGCGCAAGGTGCCACGGAAAGGATCCAGGGTCATGCCTTCTGGCCCACTCTCTAGGTTCCAGATCACATAGTCATCATCGGGATCAAAGCCTGTGGCATCGTACTGGTATTCCCGCTCCAGATTGGTGAGCAGGACGGGGGCAGAGGTAATAATAGGTGCTCGATTGGCTTCTCGGCTTCTGACATCAATGGTGAAGGACTGGATCACAGCGGATTCTTGATTATCCGACACCTGCACTTGCACAGCATTGGATCCGAACTGGTCAGGAGTTGGGGTCCAGCTGAGGATCCCCCGTTCATCGATCTCCATGCCTGTGGGGCCATTCAGAAGAGTATAAGTGAGCGGATCTCCATCGGGGTCTGATCCTTGCACCTGATAGGAGTAGGGATTGCCCAGGCGAGCAATGGTCCTGGGTTGAGATTCAATCATGGGTGTCCGGTTAGAGGCAGCCGGATCCACCCGCAGGAAGAGTTCTTGCAGCGCTTCTCCCCCACGGCCATCCTCTGCTAGCACCGTGATCCGCCAGGGAGTTGGCTCATCCGCATAGATGTACTGAATCGATCCACCCTCTTGCTCTGGTGTCGGAGTCCAGCTCACCACACCCGTGGCACTGTCAATGCTTGCATTGCTAGGCGATTCAGACGGGATCCGTGGATCCAACACCAGGGAATAAGTAAGGGTATCCCCATCCGGATCAATGGCCTCTGCCTGATATTGGAAGAGTTTACCTACCTGGGGTTGGGCATTGTCGGGCAGCACAGAGGTAAAGAGCGGATCTCGATTCCCCTGCTCCACCGTGATATTGAAGGCCTGTAGAGCCACTCCACCCCGGTCATCTTTCACGCGCAGAATGGTGAGATACTCCCCTGCCTGATCCTCTGTCGGTCGCCAAACCAGAGTCCCTTTCTCACTCACCGTCATGCCATCCGGTCCCAGACTCAGATCATAGGTAAGCGGATCCCCATTCAGATCTGTGGCCTGAGAGCGATAGATAAACCTCTCCCCAGTGGTTAAGGTTACCGGCTCTGGGTTGTCGGTGATGAAGGTGGGATCCAGGTTATCCCCTGCCAGACGGTCAGTGGTATTGCCAAACTCCAGTCCCGAAACCAGCTCTCCAGCACTCAGATCTACGGTGAAGAATTCCGGTTCTGTTGGTGTGGTCTGGGCCCAGCCTGGTTGGAGTTCCTGCCGGATCTGGTAGGTGCCAGGGGCCAGATCAAAGCGCCAGTTCCCCTGCTCATCGGTAATCGAGAACTCTTCCC
Source organism: Synechococcaceae cyanobacterium SM2_3_1 (assembly GCA_012030715.1). Classification (GTDB taxonomy): domain Bacteria; phylum Cyanobacteriota; class Cyanobacteriia; order Thermostichales; family Thermostichaceae; genus JAAUUJ01. Next base: position 15,583 of record JAAUUJ010000078.1, read on the forward strand.
CATCATCACGGATCCCATTCTGGTTGCGATCCACATAGACTACCCAATCCGGGGCTCCAGGCTCGTTATCACTGGGATCTCCCAATCCACGAACGATGTAGAGGCTATCCTGCCCACCTGTCCATGCTCCCAGTAAGAAGTCTCCGGTGACCGGATCCACTGTGCCATTCCAGGACCCTGGGAAGTCATCCAGGAAGATCCGACCCGTGGTGTTGTCAGGGTTACCTTGGGCATCTAGCTCATAAGCCTCGACATTCCTCTTTGCCCAACTCACCACCAGCAGGGAAGGAACACCATCAAACCCTGGGGCATTCAGGGGCACATAGACAATCGCTCCAGGTTCACGACTGACGGTGGTCTCAAAGTCTTGTGAATCAATCTGTAATCGCGGTGTACCATCCTCAAAAGTGCCTGCAATCGAGGTATTGAGGGTGAAGAAGGAATTGCCACGCCAAATGGAGACGGCCTTCAATAAATCGGCTCCAGGCAGATCTGGAGGCACAAAGGAGAGACCTCCTAAGCCGTTGGGCAAGGTTTGATAAGGAGTCCCTTCACCAGAACGTAACTGATTCACCCCACTGGGAGGCCACTGGTTGGCCAGGATCAACCCTTCTGGCGTGATCACCAGTCCTGCGTCGTTGTAGGGAGCATCGGTGAAATACTCCACCGCATAGGGCGTCCGTGGATTTGCATCATCATCAAAGCCAATGATGTGATTGCCTTCACCCCGCAGCACCTTAGCTTTGTAGAGAGCCCCACTGGCACTAGCCGCAAATCCCCCGACTAAGAGCGTATCCTCTGACAGGAACGCCAACGGTCCCTGGATCCCAGGCAGTCCCGGTGGACGCCCCAGGGGATAAGCTGTGTAGATCCCAGTAAAGCCTGCTCCTACCGTAGGCTGATCCGCAGGGGTGAAATTGCCTGGATTCGTCACCCGTCGCAGACCATCCTCATCCAGATCCAGGAAGACGGATCCACTGATACTGCCAGGTTCCACATCGCTGATAACCAGCTGGTACGTCTGTGTAACCGATCCCCCCCGACTATCGCTGACCAGGATCTCCACGGAATAAGTCCCCGCCACCGGAGAGAACCAGCTCAGTTCCCCCGTATCCGGATCCAGGATCATGCCACCAGGTCCCTGCAGCAGGGTGTAGGTGAGCTCATCCCCATTCGGATCCTCCGCCAGGACATCATAGAAATAGCGACGGTCCTCAAAGCCTGTGGTGATGGGTAGAGAGCTGATATTAGGAGATTGATTCTCTGGATCTGGGGAGACAAAGATCTGATAACTCTGAGTCGCCTCTCCTCCCTGACCATCCACCACCTGCAGGCGAACGTTATAAGTCCCCGGATCCCCCGCTCCCGTGCCAGATTCGCCATCCCCTGGAGTCATCAGGGCTTTCTGATCCTGATTGGCCACCACCCGTACGGAATAGCCTAAAGCTCCCGTACTTCCTCGCAGGGCATAGACATATTCCCCCTCCACAGGCAGGGAGAGCTCTGCTTCGGTATTGGTAAAGGCATTGAAGATCCGCTGCTGATTGCCTAGTCGATAAAGATTCTGTGCACCGCGAGTCCCCGTAGCATTCAGCCAATCCACATAGATCCGCTGATTGGCCTGGGCTTGGAAGGGAAACAATCGGGTGATCCCAGCAGGTAAGTTACCAGTGAGCACCTCATCCAGATCCATGGGCAAGGCCGCTGCTGGATCCAGGACCTGGAAGGTGACTTCAGTGGGCTGATTGGCATTGCCCTGCAATAGCAGTTGATAGGTGCCCGCTGTACTGAGAATAACTGGGTCTAGATCTGAGCCAGCGTTGATAAAGGAGAACACCTGTTGCCCCTCCGGATCCAGGAGGGTGGCTTGCACATTACTACCCGGCGTGATGCGAATCGGATCATAGTAAAGAACCTGGCCGACCTGGCCCGTGAAACTGAGGCGCACCGTATCCCGTCCTGTCGGAAGGTCTCGGGTGGAGATCTGTCCCAGGGTGAGAACATTGGCTTCATTGCCACGGGGATCGGGTGTCTCAGCGGGTAGATCTAGTAGAGCCAAGCGGTAGGAGCCCGTACTCGTGGGAGAGGTACCCTGGATCCGCAGTGTATAGGTGCCCGTTTGTGCCAGCAGGAAGGGTCCAATGTCAAACAGGTTCCCACTGGTGCTAAAGTTGCGCGTAAGGACAGAACTGCCATCGGGATTGAGGAGAGTGACCTGTACTTGTTGAGAGGTGGTGAGTCGGGTATCCAACCAGATCCGAGTGCCAGCGCTAGCAGTAATGGGAATCTCCTCCACTTCACCTGCAGTAATGGAGCCGCTGTACTCCTGATTCAGACCGGAGGTGGCTACAGGGGTGAGTGTCAGATCCGTGACGGTGAAGTCATAGCTAACTGGGGCAGAGCTATTGCCATCAATCACCAGGGCATACTGACCTGTGGTGGTTAGTAGAGCTGTGAAATCTCGATTTCCAAACGGTCCCTGGATCCGTTCATTTCCAGGAGTGCTCAGGAACCAGGTGGCATTGACCAGATCATTGACCAGGTCAAAAGAGAGTTGCTGACCTTGAGTTCCCGTAAAGGTGTAGACATCCACCTCTGTGCCTGGATCCAGGAAGCCGCTCACAGAGGTAGCCAGCTCCAAAGGAACACCCGCCCCCAGATCCATGAGTACAAACTGCATGGAGCCGAGACTGTCAAACCGGCCATCCACCTGCAGTCGATAGGTCCCTGCCTCCACCAGGGTGAAGGGATTACCACCTCCGAACACCGTGGACGAGTAGACCAAAACACCCGTGGGGCTCAGGATCTGCACATCAATTTCGGGATCCACCTGCACTTGTTTGAAGTAGAGCCGCTGCCCTATCTCACCCGTGAAGGTAAACAGCTGTTTATCTCCAACCGCAGGGATCTGACTAGCCGTGATTTGCCCCAGAACTAGCTCCTGGCTGGGTTGCAGAGGTTCACTGACCCTAAAGTTGTAGCTGCGAGCACTGCCATTTCCAATGACCAGTGTATAGGTACCTGCCGTTGAGAGGATCCCTTCCAGATCAAAGCGCTCAAAGATACTACCAGTCAGGAAGGCTTGATTATCCGGTCCATAGAGGATCCAGTTGGTATCAGAGCTTGGCCAGATTCCCTCCAAGTTAAAGAATAGAGACTGATCCACCAACCCTTGCAGCTGGTACACCTGCACATCGTCTTCTTCCAGGCTGCCTGTGATCTCGGTGTTGAGCTGCAACTCCGGACTGGATCCAATCTCCCAGAGACGGAATTGGTAAGCTTCGGTGGCATCAGCCGTGCCATCAATCGTCAACTGATAAGATCCTGTCTCCTTCAGAGCAAAGGGTCCACTATCCAAAGAGGTATTGCCAGTCCTCACATTGGATCCGCTTGGCGCGGTCAGGGTGTAGGTCAGAGTTGAATTCCCTTGGATGGCATCAAAGTAGAGACGTTGACCTGCTTCTGCCGTAAAGGTGTAGAGATCCCTCTCCCCTGGCTCACTGATATCTCCACTCACCAGAGTGTTGAAGGGCAGTGGGGTGACTGCAAACTCAGGGGTAATGGCCTGGATCGTGTAGGACTGGGTGCTGGTGTTGTTATTGCTGCCTCCAATCACCAGAGTATAGAGACCTTCACTGGCCAGGGTTAGTTCAAAGTCTGCTTGGTTGGTGGCTGTTCTCAAGTTGCGTTCTGTCAGACCAGGGTCAAACAGATGCCAGTTCACCGCTGCAAAGTTGACCCAGTTCTGATCCGTATCCAGATAAACTGCTAAGCCCTCTGACCCAGTGAACTGGTAAAGCTGGATCTGATTGACATTGAGGGTGTCGGATACGGGTCTATCCAGGCTGAGCGAAGTTGCTGAAGCTAGATCCAGAACTCGGAAGCTGTAGGCCCCTGTGGTGCGGCCACT
>JAAUUJ010000270.1 GCA_012030715.1 Synechococcaceae cyanobacterium SM2_3_1
AATTCCGTCAATACATTCACTTGCATCAAAACGGCGACGCTTCGCTTCGATCGAAGCTTCCCGATCATCAGCTGTAAGGAGAACGTTCTGATGAGTAATTGCATACCTTAGCAGCGCATTACGACCTTGATCATCATTAGGAAAACGCTTGTAGATATATCTCTGCACATCATCCCGTAAGCCATCCCCATCCAGATCAATTCCAGCGATGGTCTGATTATTAAGTTCAGGATCAGGTTCAGGCGGCAGATCTGGAAAGCGAGCCTCTAACTCCTCATCTGAAAGCAATCCATCCTCAGATCCAGGAACAGGGGTAGGAGAAGGAGATCCTGAATCAGGCGTCGGAGATCCTTGCGGTGAAGGCGATGCTGTGGGAAAAGGAGACCCCTGAGGAGATGGCGATGCGGTTGGAGATCCCTGTGGACTTGGAGAGGGCGTTGGAGATCCCTGTGGCATTGGCGAGAATTGAGGGCGGGGTCGATCAGGTGGCTCACCCGATCCCAGATCAGGGGCTGGACTTCCCAGCGGACCAGGCGAAGGATTCTGACTAACAACCGTATTCTGGTCCGAGGCAGGAGATGGAACAAAACCCTCGGCATCACTCCCTGAAGATGGATTTGCCGTCGTCGATCCGGTCAGAGTGGGTGCTGGCTGGGGCGGACTGGCAGGAGCAGGAGAAGCCACCTCTGGAGTCACCCTGGCCACGGGAGGAGGTAGTGTCAAGGTCTCCGATCCACCCGAGCAAGCCACCAAACTAAGGGAACAGATCAAAATCAACATAGGTCGGATCCAGGGGGTTAGAAATGACAGCATGAAACCTTCTCTACGTTAGTCATTCAATAGAGATATGCAAATCTGTGATGGCTCTGATTCACATCGTTCAGGGCCAGCCTAAGTATCCTGAAATACCAACGGCTCGGACTAAGAACAGATGTGTTTGGGAGAGATCGAGCGCACCATGGCAGACAAAGTGACGCAGAGCCACGGATCACGATCAATGCTGGGGCCTTTGAGCAACTGCAAGCAGCCTCCAATCAGGAACAGGGTTGATCTACGGCTCTAGATCTCCGAATTGATCGCGATAGCGATTCAACAGATCCTCCAGGGCTGTGGCTCGTTGTCGTTCCTGCTCTGCTCGCTGCCGCTCCTGTTCAGCCCGTTGTCGTTCTTGCTCTGCAGTCGCCTCTGCCTGCAATCGTAAGAGCTGTTCCCGATCCAGTTGTTCGCTTAATTCATCTGGGATCGGCAGTCGCTCACCGCTATCCGTTCGATAAAAGCCGATCAGTTTGCCTTCAGCCTGTAAGCGCAGTTGAAGAGGTTGGCTGTACCCATCTGTGATCTCTAGATATTCCTCCCCCGAAAGGCGGTAGCCCTGCAGCTGTTCTGGAATCCATTCTCCTCTCGGATCAAACAGCCAGTATTCCTGCACCCCCATCTGGGCATACAGCATCTTTTTGAATCCCTGATCTTGCAAACGTGTTCCTGCAGAGGTGATTTCAAAGATGACGGCAGGCACCTGGCCTTCTTCCCAGATCTTGTAGCTATCACGGCTACCTGGATCCACGCCAAAAATGACCATCACATCCGGTGCACAGCGCAGCCTGGGATAGCCCTGCGAGTAGTAGAGAAATTGGTTGGCAAGAACGGTGGCCTGCTGTCCTGTCAGGTAATGTTTCAGGACCAGTAACGTCACAACCAAAGCATAAAGGTGATCATAAGTTTCCGCCACGGGTTGTCCATCTCCTGTGGGGTAAACCACCTCGGCAGTAGAGGGCTGGATCTGGGGCTGAACTGTCATATTGACTGAGAAAGGGAACTTGCTTCAGCTTAAACGAATCACTGAAAAACAGCCACGTCAATAACTGTGATATTTAACTAAATGCTCAAAACCTACAAAGATCTTGGCTAGGTCGATCAGGAGAAAAAGACTGGCCTCCGACATTCTGACTTGCCAAAAGATCTGCCTCAACTCGGTCCCTAGTATTGAGGATCGCGAGTTGCTGAAAGCATCTAACCACTCTATTGAAGAGCGGCTAAAGTAACAGAGGCCATGGTTTCCAGGATTCCTATGCACCGCCATCTCTGTCTCATGCTCAGTTGTCTAACTCTCCTGATCCACCAGGGATATGGTCTGGCTCAAACGGAACCCATACCTTTACCAGAGGCTCAGGAATCCCCTCTCCCCGAAGCCAGTGAACAGCCGTTCCCCGATCTCCCCGAACAGATCTAGATCCAGGGACGCAGTAACATCCAGCAACCAGAGACACAAGCGGCAAAGATAAGCCAGTTGTTATGAGCAACCTTCCCTGAACGGCCTCATGACCCTACCGAGGCCTCAGTGATCCTGCTCTACAAGTTAAAACTCTTGTTCAAAGATCAGGTGATGTTGGATCCGGTGCTCTGTCCAGTGAGATCGGAAATTATTTTTTAGTACTAACTAATAATTTTTACTGGATACAACCGAAAAATAGAATCAACTGTTAGTATTGTGAGATCTTTATGAATTGCCTGACAGATAATTATTCTATCAAACGGATCTTTATGAATAGATTGTAGTTGAGCTAATTGTGCTACACTTCCTTCTTCAAGAGATAGACTGCTGATTTGATGGAGTAGCCTCTGCTTAGGAATAAACTCCTCAGGAGGTTCTGGTAAAGGTAGCTTCCCTAATTGATTCTTGACGATGATTTCCCAAACAGACGCAACACTCAGATAAACATCATTATTCCAGTCACGGATCATACTAGCTTGGTTGTCAGTTAAGCTGGTTGAGCCAGTTATGTACCACAGAAAAATATGGGTATCTAATATTATATTCATTTGCCGTAAAATGAATCTATGATTTCCTGTGGTAGTGGGGCATCAAAATCATCCGGTATGCTGAACTGTCCAGAGCATAAGCCAATTGGTCTGAACCCTTTTTTACTCCCAGAAATAGGTCGCAATTCAGCAACTGGTTGATTAGATCGTGTGATCAGCAAAGTTTCACCAGCTTCCACCTGAGCCAGATATTGTATCGGATCGCGTTTTGATCTCCTCAATCGTTACACTTTTCATAAGATCTCTTCGTAGTCCATCTAATTCTACCTTTCGATTAAAATTATATCTCTTCTGCAGAAGAGTCTATGGCATTACTAGCCTCAAGGTTTGAGAGAGTCTCCAAGGAAAGATAAAGATTCTCAGATATCGGTTTCACCCACAACCTACGGTCTTCCAAGTTGCCCTCATCTCTCAAGTTGGACAGCTTTTGAACTGGTTCTGGAAAGTGGGGGTATAGACCAGTACAAAGCTGACGTCACTAAATCACCTGGTTCCTGCCAGCCGCTAACCACTCTGTTGAGAGCGGCTAAAAGTAACAGAGGCCATGGTTTCCAGGATTCCTATGCACCGCCATCTCTGTCTCATGCTCAGTTGTCTAAACTCTCCTGATCTGTCAGGGA
>JAAUUJ010000271.1 GCA_012030715.1 Synechococcaceae cyanobacterium SM2_3_1
CAAACCGGATCCGCTCCACCGGACCATCAGTCGGGTAACCCTGGATCAGGCAAACTGATCAAGGCAGCCGTGCTGGCGCTACGGAAATCCGGTACCCCCCACTTTCAGGATCCCAGCCACTGCGGTAGAAGAGGAATCCATCCGCCTTGATCACCAGCTGACTTCCCTGAAGTTGCACCGCACTGATCGTGGCCAGGGGACCGTCATAATCGCTGGGGGGTTGAGGGACTAAACTGGCCTGATCCCGTCCACCTGCAGGAACAATCCACACGCCTCCCTGAGCGGCATCATAACGGGTTTCCCAATCACCAGCGGTGGGATCCACCTCCAGGACGACTCGGGCAATCGTGGGTTCAAACTGACCAATGCGCAGCTGCGACACCCCCAGCCGATTCACCGATAGAGAGCGCTGTTGCAGAGAAGAACTGAGACCTGTATTGAGAAAATCAACAATGATCCGGTCAGGATCGGCAATCCGTCTGATATTGGCCGAAGCTGCCCCCGAGGTTTTCACAAAAAAACCTTCCTCGGTGGGGGTGACCTGGAGCAGGTCGATCAAGTTCCCGGTTGAACGCGGTGGGGGGAGCGGCAGTGGCGTTACCGCTGGAGGGGAGGAAGGAAGGATCGGGCTGCAGGGGAGCAGGGGCTGGGGAGGGGAAAGATAAAAGCGGCGGCGGAGAGGAGGGGGTAGATCTGGGAGAGGGTAGAGAGAGCAGCGGGGGCGGGGAAGAAGTCGGTGCCGCCGTGGGGGTGACTAAGCGGGGCAGGGGAGCAGGATCCGTTGGAGGAGTGGGAAGGGTTAGATCCTCGGCACTGGTGAACTGCACTGCCCAGCGTTCGGGACTGGCGGTTTGTAGCTGCAATTGACTGAGGCTAAGAGGCTGATCGGGGGTGGCCGTGATTACAAATCGGGTCATGGTGTCATTCAACTGGCTGATGCGGATGCTCTCCACTCTGCCGCTGGCCGTAACCTCCTCCGGATCGCGGTCCCATGAAGTATTAGGCAAATCCACCACCACTCGGGGGGGATCCTGCAGGATAAACAACTTGGGTCGGGTGGGCCCCTGGGTGGTAATCTCTAACCGTCCCCGATCTGCTGAGTAAGACCAATCGGTAACTCGAGCCTGGGAGGCAGGAGCCACTTCCGTCAGAGTTTGAGCCACAGCAGCCGTCTTCTGACTTCCCCACAGGGGCGCTGCCAGCAGGCCTGATGAAAGCAAGATCAGGAACAAGAGTAGCCGCATCGGCTGAGGCTGATCCCTACAACAAATTTTTGGATGGCTTGCTCCAGGCACAGCCACTTCCTCCTCCACGCCTGCACTCAACTATATCAGCGTGTTTCGGGGAGGAAACGCCATCAGCCGTAATTTCTTGACGCACTTCCTCTTTCAGGGCGCAATGTCTGACTTGGCGGCGCTCCCTGCACCTCGACTCTCGACTAAGGTGAGAGAGGTCTTTGCTGATCCTGGCCCCACCATGTCCGCTTCTTCTCGATTCGCCGCTGAGCAACTTCTCTTCACCCCTGCAGTGCCGACAGAGGATGCAGTCAGGATCATCTATGCCTTTCCCAACACCTACGCAGTCGGGATTACCAGCCTGGGCTATCAAATGATCTGGTCAATGCTGGCGGTGCGTCGGGATGTCGAGGTGGCCCGACTCTTCACCGATCTGCACGAACCCCTGCCTCAGTCACCGGATCTATTGGGATTCTCCTTCTCCTGGGAGCTGGACTACGGCCATATCCTCACCTTGCTGGAGGATCAGGGTATTCCTATCCACAGTCATGCACGGGCGGAATCAGATCCTCTGATTTTTGGGGGAGGGCCTGTCTTAACCGCCAATCCAGAACCTTTTGCAACTTTTTTTGATCTGATCCTGATGGGGGATGGAGAAGGTCTGGTGGATGAGCTGATCTCGGCCTATCAGGATTGCCGCTCGGCAACACGACAACAGAAACTAGAACGTCTAGCCCAGGTGCAGGGGGTTTATGTACCCTCCTTCTACAAACCGATCTACAGCGCAGAAGGGGAACCGCTTGCATCCATGCAGCCTTTATCCCCAGAGATTCCCGCTCAGATCCAGAAACGCACTTTTCGAGGCAATACCCTTTCGGCCTCCACGGTCGTGACTCCCCACGCCGCCTGGGAAAATATCTACATGGTGGAGGTGGTACGCAGCTGCCCGGAGATGTGTCGCTTTTGCCTGGCCAGCTACCTGACGTTGCCTTTTCGCACGGCTGCCATCGAAGATCATCTGATCCCGATGGTGGAGCGTGGCTTACTGGTGACGGATCGGATCGGTTTATTGGGAGCTTCTGTCACCCAGCATCCGCAGTTTGCTGACCTGTTGGTTTATCTGAACCAGGATCGCTTTGATGGGGTGCGACTCAGCCTGGCATCGGTGAGGACGGCAACGGTGACCCCAGAGCTGACCTCCCTTCTGCATCGGCGGGGGGTGCGCTCCATCACGGTGGCGATTGAAAGCGGATCGGAGCGGCTGCGTCAGGTGATTAATAAAAAACTGCCCCAGGCGGATATTCTTCAGGCTGCGGTTGCCGCTGAAGCGGGAGGACTCGTGGCCATGAAATTCTACGGGATGGTGGGGATCCCTGGCGAAACAGAGGCTGATCTGGAAGCAACGGTAGATATTTTTCGCCAGTTAAAGAAGGTCGCTCCCAAGTTGCGCTATACCCTGGGATGTAGCACCTTTGTCCCCAAGGCCCAGACCCCCTTTCAGTGGTACGGCGTGGATCCCAAATCGGAAAAAAAACTCAAGGGACTGGCGCGGTCGCTGGGCAAGCTGGGGATAGAGTTTCGCCCTGAGAGCCACAACTGGTCTCTGATTCAGGCTCTGATCTCGCGAGGAGATCGGCAGGTGAGTAGGGTTCTGGAACAGGCCCGTGGATATGGAGATTCTCTGAGTAGCTATAAACGGGCCTTCAAGGACCTACGCGGACAGGTTCCGCCTCTGGATTACTACGTTCACAGCACCTGGAGTGATGATGCCATCCTGCCCTGGGGACATCTGCGGGGAGGGTTGGCTCCCGAACGTCTGGTCCAACATCGCCAGGAGGCGGCAGCGATTATGGATGGTCCTGTGCCCGTTTGAGGAATGGGATCAAAAAACCCCCACTGAGAAAAAGTGAGGGCAGCTGGAAATCAAAGAAAGCGGAGAGAGCTATTTTTCGCTAGCGAAGGGGTTGTTGCCTTTGGCTCCGAAAAGTTTTGCCTCTCCCTTAGTGGCAGCTTTGAGGATGTTATAGGCAGCCCAGGCTAAAGCCAGGAGAATGGGGCCAAAAACGATCAAAACACGTAAATCCATGGGAGTTTCTCCAGGTGGGTGTCGGTAGACAAAAAAATTATTATTCCTTAAGCTTAGCTCAGGCTGGGGGCTCTCTCTGCAGGAAAGGGCCTCTAATCCCGAAGATTTCTCACTTCC
>JAAUUJ010000079.1 GCA_012030715.1 Synechococcaceae cyanobacterium SM2_3_1
CCGAACATCCTCATCGACCCACCCCCACCACTTTGAACCCACATTCCTGCAGATGGATCCGATCCAGAGCGTTTCTGGCATCCACCAGCAGGGGTCGCCGCATCACCCGTGCGATTTTCAGGAAGGGCAGGGACTGAAACTGCTCCCATTCTGTCACCAGGATCAGGGCATCAGCATCTGCCGCCAGTGAAAGGCTGTCCTGGACCAGCACAATCGGCAGCGAGGAGGGTAAGGTGCCTCGCGGGGAAATAATCGGATCGAAGGCTCTGACCCTGGCCCCCAGCTTCAACAGTTGTTCAATCAATGTCAGGGCAGGGGCATCCCGCATATCATCAGTGTCAGGTTTGAAAGTCAGGCCCAGCAGACCCACGGTTTTCCCCTTCAGCACCTTCAGCTCCTGCTGTAGCTTTTCCACCATGCGATTGCGCTGACTCCAGTTAACTCCCACCGTGGCCTGCAACAGACGCGCTTCATAGTTGTAGTCCTGGCTGGTGTGGATCAGGGCCGATACATCCTTGAGAAAGCAACTGCCCCCCCAGCCTAACCCCGCCTTGAGAAATTGAGGACCAATCCGGGAATCTAATCCGATCCCCCGGCCCACCTGCAGAACATCTGCCCCCACCCGTTCACAGATATTGGCAATTTCATTAATAAAACTGATCTTAGTGGCTAGAAAGGCATTGGCGGCATACTTGATCATCTCGGCAGAAGCCAGATCGGTCACCACCAGAGGAACAGGGGTGGCAGTATCTGCATGTGAACAGGATCGCTCCAGGATGGGGGCATACAAGCGGCGCATCATTTCAACCGCCTGGGCACTTTCAGACCCAATCACAATCCGATCCGGGTTGAAGGTATCCCAGATCGCCGATCCCTCTCGCAGAAACTCAGGATTGCTGACCACATCAAAGCGAGGGGCTTCGACCCGTGAGATCTCGGGATGGGCATGCTTTTCCGGCAAGCTGGTTCCAGGTCCCAAACTCATCCCCACGAGTACAGCTCGATCTCGGGCGACCTGGGCAGCGCCATCCAGGATCACCATCCGAACCCAGTCTCCGGAACCAATGGGAACGGTGGACTTATTCACAATCACACGGTAGCGGTTGGGATCGGACATTAAACAAGTTCCCACTTCACGGGCAACAGCCTCCACGAAGCGTAGATCCGGTTCTCCCCCAGGCAGGGAGGGCGTCCCCACAGCAATGAAAATCACATCGGCATTGGCCATTCCTTCTCCCAATTCAGAGGTGAAGGTTAATGATCCGCTGGCAGATGTGGCGGTGCATCGGTGGACAATCGCCTCCAATCCAGGTTCATAAATGGGGATCTGCCCGGTTTGCAGGGATCGGATCTTGTCGTGATTATTGTCTACGCAGACAACCTGGTGACCGATATCCGCCAGGCAGGCTCCGGTAACCAATCCGACATAGCCTGTGCCAATGACTGTAATGTTCATGATGGTATTAGGGAAAGCAACTTCAGAAGTGAGCAATCTCCATCAGGTGGAAACCTGTGGGCATCGGATCAGGCGGTCTGCCGGAGAAGCTGAGCCAGCACCCGATCAGCAGGTTGAAATCGTTGGGTAGTCGGAGAAAAGAAACCGACAAAGGCTTCCCGAATCAGTTGGGGGCGAGCGTTTTCACCCTTGATAATGCGACAGAGAAAGACACAGGCTTCCCGTTCCCGCAAAAAGATCCCATCCGATAGCAACCGCTCCAGAGAAGGTCCGGCCCCAATCGAGCGGGGGGGATCTGTCTCGGTTTTCCACAGGGTGTGGGCTTCATAAGCGATATAGATGTAATCCACAGAACTACCTCCGCGCAATGAGAACAATGATTAATGGGCAGCAATACCACTGAGCACTTTGGGAACGGTTAAGAACAGAATTTTCAGATCCTTCAGGATCGACCAGTGGTGCAGATAATCCAGATCCAGACGAGTGACAGCCCCCAGATCCAAAACACTAGATCGTCCCTGTACCTGCCAGGGTCCCGTGATCCCTGGGAGCGCATTCAAGCGAGAGTATCCCTCAGGGGGAAGACGAACCGCATCATACAGGGCCCAGGGGCGAGGACCCACCAGGCTCATATCCCCCTTCAAGACGTTCCAAAGTTGAGGCAATTCATCCAGACTGAACTTGCGTAGCCAGCGCCCCAAAGGGGTGATCCGAGGATCATCTTTCCGCTTGTGCAGTCCCTGCTGTTGTCCCATCACCTGGTGATGCAATTGGTCTGCATTGGGGATCATGGTTCGAAATTTAACAATTTCAAAAAGTTTCCCCCTCTGCCCCACCCGCCATTGCTTGAAGAAAAATGGACCCGGCATCCACACCCACATCATGGCCATAGTGATCAGCATTAAGGGTCCCAGACCGATTAACAACACCAGGGCGGCGATCCAGTCACAGAGTCGTTTAACCCCCCACCAAAACCGCTGATGCTGATGGGGCATGCGTATCGACGGTGGAATGCGCAGAAACAACTGCTTTTGGGTTGCAGCACAGGCTTTCGCCCAGAGCAGCAGATCCGCCTCTGACAAACGCATATCAACACGAATCACCTTGACAGTTGAAAACTGAAGACAACTGATCAGGGCTTGTTTGCGGTTCTCCAAAATCAGTGTTGCCCGCGACAATTCTGAGAGCCGGATCCAGAGATGACGACTTCGCCATTGCAAGATCCAGGGGATCAGAAAAAGATGTCCTCGTTCAGCCTCTAAAGGAAGATACGTCGTTGGAGATAGATTGGCAATGCTCACCATAGGTCTGCACTAGCTTATGAACAATGAGGAGCTAACTCTTTCTATGAAGCCATATGTCGCCGATTGACTTATCAAGCAAAGATCAGTCAGGCTAAACCAGTAAAGAATAACCATTCACCCCCGTCCCATAAAGACTAGCTATGCCTACAGCAAACCAAAAAACTGAATACTACTTGGGGAAGAATTATGTGAAAATCGAGAATAGTAAGAAGACTCAGAGATGGATAGAACACGCAACAATACAGTTAACTTCATCTCCGCTTCACACAGTAGCATGGGACTTCCATGGGCGCAATCCTTTTCTAAAAAAGAATCCAACAGACAACGAGGATAATCTGCAGCTTGTTACTAATCAGATAAGGAGAGCACAAATTACTGATGTTAGAAACAAAACCTGATCTGTAGTTTCCATCACAGGTCGTATGTGCCTAAAAAAACATTCGGCAAGCCGCCATCAACTATGAGTGCAAGTCACTTTAACCTTCTTATGACCTGCATGTATGTATCCAGTGATTCATATGCTAGTCATCTACAGTCTTCAGTAATCCACTTAGCCATAAGTCCCTAAATTCCAATCCAGCAAAGAGATCAAGCATCTGGAAGTATAGTCGTTGTTCCAATGGTATTGGTTGATCCAAGCAGGTATTCTAGTGATCAAGAGAGTCTCTGAAGTCCCTGGAAATCAGAGGCAAACCGAGAAAAGAGGAAAACTATAATAATAATGTTACAAACGGAATATGTTTATTCTTTCACGTCAGCAGGAAGGGCGCTGTGTAATTTTCTGCTTTACTCAGGAGAATCTACCTATTTTTGAAGGAATGATTGACTTTATTCGATGGCTCACCTAGTATTGCTGCTAGATGCGACAAGGAACCCTACCTGTTTTTAGTGCATCGCTAATTTGTTGCCTCGAGTTCACATTAAATTAATATTTAATTTGTCTTCCTCAAATAAGAGGTTTAGTCCGTCTCTTCTGATCAATGAAGGAAGATATAGTTCTTCTTTCTTGAAGAAGCGAGTGATTGCAGTTTCCTCACTTTCTCGCCTATGAAGATTCAACGTAGAGTGGGTTGCCCCTCTGAGTATTCTCTGCCCAGTATCACGCTGGATGTATTGGGTCGGAGAATTGATTGCATGGCTGTCCCTGCAATTGTGACTACTGTTTGTCAGGCAACGCTCTCGAACCAACCTTTGCTAGTTGCTCATTACAACGTCCATGCCTTCAATTTATCGATGCAATTGCCCTGGTTTTATGAGTTCCTACAGTCTGCAGATATCGCTCACTGTGACAGCCTCGGGATCTTAAAAGTGATTCAATTCATGGGGCTCCCCCTCTCTCGGGGATACCGCGCCTCCTATTCCCTGCTCATGCCCCGGTTGCTGGCGGCCTGTCAGTGGTATGGATTGTCATTGTTTTTACTGGGGGGACATCCCCGCACCTTGCAAACGGCCCTGGACAAACAGCGGCTTCACTATCCCTCACTTCAGATCGCAGGACACCACGGCTATTTCTCGCTCGATGATCCTCAACAAAATTCTGCGGTGGTCGAGGCCATTAATCGCTGTTGTCCAGACATCCTGATCGTGGGGATGGGCATGCCTCGTCAGGAGCTGTGGCTCAAACTAAATCGCCACTGCCTCCAGGTCAAGGTAATGATGACGGGTGGAGCCATTATCGATCGGTTAGCGGGTGTCGTCCCTGACTGCCCTGCATGGGTATCCAGTCTGGGTCTGGAATGGATCTTTCGTTTATGTCGTGAACCCCGTCGACTGGGAGCTCGCTATTTACTGGGCAACCCGGCCTTGCTTCTGAATCTGGGCCTGGCCCGTTCGATGGGGGCAACGGTTGCTCTTCATTCCCACCCAACTCCAGGTTCAATCAGTCAACCTTCTCCACTCCTTTCATTGTCCACAAGTCAGGGAGAACGATAGCCCATGAAAATTTTGCATACTCTTTACCAATGCAAAATGGGAGGAGGATCCCTGCGTGTAGCCCTGGATTTAGCTGAGACTGCTTGCTCACAGGGGTATTCTTCAGCCGTGATCACCCGTGACTCGCCCCTCATGGCCAGGGCGGGAGGAGAATGCTTCTTCTCTGGGGATAAGTGGCAGGACGGCTGGAAACTCTGGCAACGGCTGCGGCAACAGTCCTATGACCTGATCCATGTGCATGATCGCTACTGTGCGCTGTTACTGCGGCTGATCCCTGCCACGATTCCCAGTGTGCAGACGAACCACATTATCTATCACACCCACCGGAGGTTGACCCCTTTTGCGGATGTCGTTGTGGCCTGTTCACGGGAAATGGATCGACATCACGAGGAATTTTTTGGGTTACCGGCTTCGCGGCGAGTCTATATTCCCAATGGGGTTAAACCGCAGTTTCCCTCAGCGACAAGAGTACAGGCCCTGCGTCAGGAGTACACCTTTTCACAAAAATACCTTTGCCTCACCGTAGCAAGGCTGAGTGAACAGAAAGGACACACCTACTTGCTGCAGGCGATCGCGAGTCTACCAGAATCCATTCGCCAGAAGTGGCAGTTTGCTCTGGCCGGATCAGGAGAACTGGAATCGGATCTGCGGGCTGAAGCTCGGCAACTGGGGATAGAGCAGGACTTGCTCTGGTTAGGTCATCGCACCGATGTGTCGGAGTGGCTATCGCTGGCAAATGCCTTTGTCATGCCCTCCCTTTATGAAGGGCTGCCCCTGGCCCTGCTGGAGGCGATGGCGGCAGGATTGCCCTGTCTGGTGACTGCTGTCGATGGGCATCTGGATGTGATCCAGCCTCGAGCTAATGGTCTTTTCTGTCAGCCCGCCGATGTGGAATCCCTTGCGGAGGGGTTGAAGGTGCTGTTAACCAATGGCTTTTTACGGCAGCGATTGGGCCAACGGGCTCAGGAGGATGTGCGGCAGCACTGGTCTTTTGAAAAACCTGGTTCCAGTACGAAAGTCTCTATCAACGCCTTTATCGTTCCGCTCGGGTGTCTTCCCATGCCATCTCTCTCCCCTGATTCACAGCAAGCCACCCCTCCGCGCCCCAGGTTCAGTGTGGTGGTGCCCGCCTATAATGCTGAACCCTATCTACAGGATTGCATGCAGTCGGTGCTGGCCCAGACTGATCCTGACTTTGAGTTGATCATTGTGGATGACGGCTCTACCGACGGGACTGCTGATCTGGTCAGATCTTTGAGCTGGGATACCCGGGTGAAGCTGGTGCAACGGCAGAATGGGGGGCTGGCGGCAGCAAGGAATTCAGGGATTCAGATAGCCCAGGGGGAATGGGTGGCCTTTCTCGATGCCGATGATCGCTGGAGTCCGGAAAAACTGGCAACCCACCGCCTTGTCTTGGAAACCCGACCCGAAATTGCTGTGACCTATGATCGGGCTGTATTCATCGATCAGGCAGGGCAACGCTCAGGTCTGCGGCTGGCGAAAACTGACCGACCTCTAACAGCTGAGCACCTACTTCTCAAAAACTATCTCGGCAATGGCAGCACTCCGATCGTGCGCCGATCCGTATTACAGGCGGCAGGGATGTTCAACGAAAACTTGAAACGGATGGTGGATCACGAGCTATGGGTACGTCTGAGCTGGCGGGGGTACTCATTTCAGCGGGTGCCGGGCATCCTGACGGAGTATCGTCTCCATCCCCAGAGCCTGAGTGCTAACAGTGAACGCATGTTGCAGGGCCTACAGGTCTTTCTAGAAGAGATTTCTGCCTATGCCCCCGATCTGGTCCAGCGTCTCCGGCCTTTGATCCTGGCCTGTAATCACCGCTGGATGGCCCGCAGTGCCTTTGCCGCAGGAGACTATTCCCGTGCTCGCCACCATGGGTTGCACTCACTCAAAGCGGACCCCTCCGTGATCTGGCGCGATCCCCGTGCCCCCATCACGTTTCTGGCGATTCTCCTGCAAAGTATTACCCCCAGCTTTCTGTTTACCCGCCTGCAATCCTGGGGTTTGAATCTGGCTCACCGCTGGTTTTCAGTCCAGGCTGATCGGGAACAGCAGACCCTGCCCCTCTCGCCTTCGCACCCGTCCTCGGGTCTTTAGTTGCTTCCCCCGTTTTTTCGACTTCAGAGTGATCCTATGAGCTTCGAAGCCTATAACATCCTGCCTCACCGCCGCTCGGTTCCAGAACGGATCGCCAGAGTTCTGTGGTCCGAGAAGTGGATCTTTTTGCTGACGCTCTGCACGCTTATAGGGGGGGCTGTTGTCTACATTCGCCGCATTCCTCCGGTGTATCAATCGAGAGGAGAAGTGCTGATCGAGTATCCCCGCAGTACGGAAAAACTTCTCTCCGCAGGTAGTGAATCTTTGGGGTAGGACAACTGGAGACGGTGCGTGGCAATCCTTTAAACAATCAAATTGCCCTGATCACCTCCCGCCCAGTATTTGAACGGGCCGCTGAGGAAGCTAATCTTTCTGGAATCTCCCAGGGGGGATTATCGGCCCGAGTGGTATCCGGTTCGGATGTAATCCAGATTGTCTATCGTCACCGTTCCCCCGAAGTGGCGCAACAGTTGGTGGATGCCCTGATCAAGGTTTATCAACGGGAGAATTTGCTCAATAACCGCGAGAAGGCCAGTGCTGCCCGTCAATTTCTGGAGGAAGGGTTGCCTCGGGTCCGACAGGAGCTGGAAACCGCCCAGGATCGTCTGGAGCAATTCCGCGGACAGCACACTTTTGTCGGATCCCAGGAGGTGATCGATGGCCGCAATGACACAGTCAATCAACTCCAGGATCGGGTTAATACTACGGTGGCGAATCTGCGTTTTTCTGAGGCCAAAATTGCCCAATTGCAAAGTCAGCTGCCCACAGATCTGACCACCTCCTTGGGGCTGGCTGGCTTAACCCGCGATCCCAGTTATCAGGAGTTGCAAAACCAGCTCACCCGCACCGACTCGGAACTCGCCAGCCTCCGCTCCCGCTATACCGAAGAAAATCCACGGGTACGTGCCACTGTCGAAGAACGGGATCGGTTACAGGAGTTGCTCCAGACCCAGGCCCAACTCCTGCTGGGGGAGGAAATCGATGCCAGGAGCCTGACGCTGGATCCGCTAAAGCGAGGATTGGTGGAGGACTGGTTTGCCGAGGAAGTTGAGCGGGCGGCCCAAACGGCTCGCCTGCAGCAATTGGTTCAGCAGCTGCAACAGGCCCAGCAACAGTTTGCCCAGCTGCCAGAACTCTTGAAACAGGAAAACCGCCTGCAGATCGAGGTGAATAAGGCCCAGCAAACCTATCTAGCCTTTTCAGACCGCTTTTCCGCCAGTCAGTTGATAGAACAGCAGAGCCTCAGTAATGTCCGTGTGGTTGAACCTCCGGGAGTGAACCGCAATCCGGTGGCCCCCAACCGCCGATTGCTCTACGCCCTTTCCGTTAGTCTCAGTGTGGCGGCGGCCCTTGGAGCTGTGGGCCTGAGCTGGTTAATGAACAACCGCCTAGAGGATACCGGATCCTTTGTGGATATTCTTCCTCTGCCGATCCTTGCCCTTTTACCCCGAGTCAATCATGGGCGTCTGGCCCAGCAAAGTCGGTTGGCAGATACCGATCTGTTGTGCAGCTATCAGCTCCTTCAAGCCCACCTGCGCATGTTACCTCGCAATGTTCAGGTGATCGGAGTTTGTAGCTGGACCGGGGCGGAAGGCAGTTCCCTGGTGGCGGAAAATCTTGCCCTTCTGGAAGCTCAATTTGGCCAGAAAATCCTGCTGATCGACACCCACACCTCCCCGGACCGCTTGCCCAAGTGCCGTCGATTCAATCCCAGAGCATCAACTGATCCCCTGACTGGGAATCCAGTCTGCAGTCTGCAGGGTTTCGATATTCTCTCCTATGGTTTGACCGCCACCCTAGCCTTTTACAAAAAATGGTCCATTTTACTGGAGCGGGCACGCAAGCATTACGACCTGATCATTATTGACTGTCCTCCTGCCCACTACGGATCCAGTGCCACGATGCTGGCAGCCTTGTCCGATGGCATTCTCTGGGTGGCCGCACCCCAACATCTGGGACGGCGAGGAGCCGCAGCCACAGCGGAAATGCTTCGTACCTGGCAAACCCGACTCCTGGGTCAGGTCTTGATGGGCAGTGGGGATCAGCCATCCCGCACCCTGCCTCTGGACGCACGTCTGGAGCAAAGCCCAACCGATCTCTCCCCCTTACCCGGAGGTGAGACATGAACACCCAGGTTCTAACCCTCACCCAAAAGTCTGCAGTCCAGTCCGTCAAGCTGGAGATCTTACCCCACAATCCCCCGGATCTCCTGGGCGAAAGGATTCTGTTCTGGACAGTCGCTCTGGTTCCTCTCTGGTGGATCCTGGGGATTCAGCTGATAGTCTATCCGGTGGTGGGTTGGTTCCTGCTCTACTGCGGCTGGCGATGTCCTCGAGTCACCCCGCTGCCCCTGGGGTGGTACATCTGGTGGCTGTATGCCCTGGTTTATTTTTCCTCCACGCTCCTGAATCTATTTCTGGGGGTGGCGGAAATTGGTCGCAGTCTCAATGCCATGGGGGCCATTCTCGGGATCTGGATGCTGTTTTTAATTGTCTGGTACGCCATGCGTCGGCTGGGGGTGCGGCTGCAGGTGGTGGTGCGAGCCCTTTGCGTCGTGGGGCTTTGTCAGCTGGTAGCCGTGATCCTGGGGCAAATGCATGTAGCCATGACGGGCAATCTGCTGGAAACCCAGAGTCTGCTGGTGCAAATGGTGCCCCGCATGCCAGCCCGTGTCTTTTTTGAAGCCCAATTGTACGGCTGGGATCGGGTGAGCTGGGGAGAATACACCCCCCGTTTGAAATCCTTTTACTACTGGTCGCCGCTGGCAGGCACCATGAGTATTTTCATCTGTATGGCTGCCTGGATGGAACAACAGCTGTTCTGGCGGGTGGCAGGTTTTTTGGGGGGAGCCACCACCATCTGGTTCGCTGCTGCTCGAGCTGGCCAAATCGGGATCATTGCTGCTGTACTTGTAACCCTCTGGTTTGCCAGGGGCTGGGGCCGCAAGGTGATCCTCTGGGGATCAATTCCGGTGATCCTGGGCGCTCCCGTTTTGGGAGATCTGATCCATCATTATCTCTTTGAATATCGTGGGGACTCAGCGGATGGGCGCTTTGCCCTCTACCGGGAAGCCTATGAAGCCTTTACTCAGTCCCCCTGGTTAGGCTATGGCACCTATGGTCGTTCCAGCACCCTGGATGTTCCTCTCGGATCCCACTCTCAGATATATTCCACCCTCTATCAAACGGGCGTGATCGGTTCCTGTGTACTGGTAGCAGCCTGGATTGCCATCACCTGGATGCTGAGCCAGAAGGTTCTCAAGCATGAGAGTCTCTCCCCCGCACTGGGGGCCTGGATCGGCATGACACTGCAGATGCCCACTGGAGAATTTTCTGGAGCAAGTGTAACGGTGTTTGCTCTGGCGGCCCTGCTGGGCTGTACCTGGAACCAGGCTGAAGTTCTGACGGTACGCGCTCGCATGTCCTGGATCCCCTTCTCCCCGCTGCGGGAACCCCCTACCCCCTGGCAGGCTCTGCACTCCGGCTGGACCGGAACTCGCTGGCGACACTCAATTGAAAAGGAGAATAACCATGAAACGACGATCCTGTCTGGCTGCGGTCGGTAGTAGCCTCTTAGGGGCCTGCGCTGCCTCTACCAGTTCGGGCGAAGAGAATTCCAGCTCTCTACTCTTTGGCGGCTGGAAGGGTAGCCAAACTGCCGAAGTGATGGTGCCAGAATATCTGGGCCTGAATGTGGGTAACGAACTGAACTGGACAAACTGGCGGGGCAAGCTGATCCCTTACTACCGCAATGCCGGAGTGCGCTGGTTACGGGTCTGGTACAACTGGGAAACGGTGGAGACCGAGCCCGGTCAGTACGATCGAGACTATCTCCTTCCCGCCCTGAATTTGGCCAAGATGAACGGGTTTCGCGTTTGTTTCGTGATCTGGGGCACCCCACCTTTTGCAGGCAGTGGAGGCTTAAATGCGGTCCCGGATCAGCAGGCCTTGAGAAATTATTGCCTCTGGTTGCGCTCCACGCTGAATTCCGTGGTGGATGCCTGGGAAGTGTGGAATGAAACCAATCTGGATAAGTACTATCTGGGATCGCCGGAAGAGTATATTCAGACGCTGGCCACCGCGTATGAGGTTCTGGCCGGAGAAGGGCCGGTGGTGGCTGCGGGGACGAGTGGAGCTGCCCAGCCTGCCTACTGGCAAGCCATGATCGATGCCGGACTGGAACAGCACTGTGATCGGGTGAATATGCATCCCTACCGCGATCGCCCCGATCAGGTGGTGGCCCTGGTGGACGACTTTCTCAGCCGTGTGGAGAAGCCCTTGTGGATCACCGAGTTAGGACTCTCCAGTGATAAGTATGACGAACAGGCCAAAGCCGAGTTTGTGGAGGCCCTGCTGCCCCTTCTCTCTGATCGAGTAGAAACTCTGATGTGGTACCGCAGCATTCAGGGGGAAGGAATGCACCCTCTGCGTTATGGGTTGCTAGATGTGGATAAACCCACGGGACAGATCGATCAGCTGCCTGCATATCAGGCGTATCAATCCTTTGCAAGAAAGTATCAGGAAGCATAATCCATGGCTAGTGCTGTTCAGCCGCGATCTTCCTTATCCTCAAAAACTTCTGGGGGTACCCGACCCAGGGTGCTGCATATCGTCTGGGATCGGAAAGTGGGAGGGGTGAAGTCCACGTTGAATGGATTGATTCATTCCTCACTATCCAAATCCTTTGAGTTTCAAGTGCTGGCTCTGCGGGAGGATCAGGCCGTGCTGAACAGCAGACGAAGTCAGCCAGAGATCATTATTTGCCACCAACCGGCTCGCTTCAAAACTATTCTGGATTTAATCCTGCTCAGGATGTTGAACCCTCAAGCCAGACTGATCCTGCATGAACATGGGTACTCCCAGGGGTATGAACAGCACAATGTCCGTTTTCGATCTCGGTTTCATCTGGCCTTGAAGCTCTGCATGGCCCTGGTGGATCAGGTGGTGGCCATCTCCAACGCCCAGGCAAGCTGGTTACTGAGTCATGGTCTGGTGAAACCAGAAAAGTTGAGCATGATCAGGCAGTGCCCTCCCTTAGCAGCGTTCTTAACCCTCCCCGACAAGTCGCCGCAGCAACCACTCCGTGTGGTGGCCTATGGGCGGTTGTGTCCCCAAAAGGGGTTGGATGTGCTTCTGAAGGCGCTGAGTTTGATCCCTGAGGTTCCCCTACAGCTGTTGATCGGTGGTGTGGGCCCTGATGCGGATAAACTTCAAAAGCTCGCCCGCGATCTGAAACAGGAGATCATCTGGCTGGGACGGGTTGATGATGTACCCGCTCTGCTGGCGGAGTGCGATGTGGTGGCAATTCCGTCTCGTTGGGAGCCCTGGGGCAATGTTTGTGTGGAGGCCAAAGCGGCTGGCAAGCCTGTTCTCGCAGCTGCTGTCGATGGTCTGGTGGAGCAGGTGGTGGATTGTGGCTGGTTGCTACCTCCAGATCAGCCCCAGGCATGGGCAGAGGCCCTGAGACAATTGCCAGGGTTTTCGGGGAAGCAACTCAAGATTTGGGGAGAAAAAGGCAGAGAAGACGTGAGGGATAACTGGGATATTTACATCTCCTCCTGGGGAGATCTTCTGACTACCGTCCACCAAAGTTCTGATCAAGCCTGAAGAGAGAATGATATGCAGACCGTTGCAAGAACCGAGAGTAATTCGATCCTTAAGTCTCATGACACCCAGAGACTGGCGCTACTCGCTGACTATCCAGAACAAAAATCCATCAGCGTTGATCTCTGTGCTGAGATGTTGGCCCTCGGTCTTGCCAGAGACTACTCCCAGACATTTTCATCCAGGCTGATCTGTCCCCCCTTCACGAAATATTGTTTGCGAGTCCCTTACCTCAAAAAAAAGGGGTTAGCCTACACAACTGACTCCAGGGTAAACTGCTTCTGGAAGTATCCCCATCACCTCAAGCAGATCAGATCAGAATTTGATTATTTTCATATTTGTGATCACACCTATGCTCATCTCGTTCATCAATTGCCTGCGCAGAAGACGGGGGTTTTTTGTCATGATATTCATGCATTTATGTCTCTGGTGGATCCCAAACACCATAAAAATTCCCCATGGTACAACCTGATCCATCAACACATTCTTGCTGGTCTCCAACAAGCAGCGGTTGTTTTCTACACAACCCATGAAGTTCGTCGCCAGATAGAGACTTATCAAGTAGTTTCATGCGAGCGCCTGGTGCAGGTTCCGCTGGGGGTAGCGCCTGAGTTTCAAGAAAGATCCCCAGGGGTATCAGACCAAAGCCAAACTGTGCTTAAAAGATTAGGGGAAACACGATTTCTACTAATGGTTGGAGGAAGTACTCAGCGGAAAAGGCTGGATGTTGTTCTTGAGGTGCTTCGGGAGGTTAGAAATAGGTTTCCAGAGATCAAACTCGTTCGCGTGGGCAGAAAACCTGATGACTGGAAAGAAAGTCACCTGCAACAGATCAAAGCCGGACAATTAGAAGACTCAATTATGTATTTCCACAACCTGGATCGGGAAACTCTAGCAGAACTCTATCGCAGATCGGATGTTGTGATGGTGGCCAGCGAGGCTGAGGGATTTGGATTGCCTGTGATTGAAGCTCTGGCCTGCGGAGCTGTTGTGGTGGCCAGCGATATTCCAGTTCTTCGAGAGGTAGGGGGATCGGGAGCTGTCTTTTGTGCGGTGGGTGATGTGCATATCTGGGCCGAGAAAATAATGCAGATCCTCTCTGATCCAAGTGCAGTGCCTCCAAAAGAGATACGCATCGATCAGGTAAAAAAGTATTCCTGGAAGAACCATGTTGACATCATCGCAAACACCTATGCAAATCTTTAGTTTTCAGCTGGAGGTAAGATGAGGATTGCGTTTTTTGTAGGAGTTTTTCCAGTCCTTTCCGAGACATTTGTTCTTGATCAGATTGTCGGACTGTTAGACAAAGGTCATGAGGTTGATATTTTTGCAACTGGAAAACCCGATCAAGCCGATCAGGTTCACCCAATATTTAGAGAGTATCAGCTTGAGCAGAGAACCTCCTATCGTCCCCCTATGCCAGAGACCCTGCTTCTAAGATTTATTTATGCAGTAATTCTGCTAGTAAAATATATCTGGGTTGATCCAGTCCTTACACTCAAATCTTTAAACTTTATCAAACATGGGAACCTTCACTGTCATTGAGGTGTTTTTTCTCGGTAATCCCTCATTTAGGCAGGCGAAGAAAATATGACATCCTCCATTGCCATTTTGGAATGCATGGCCTGATCGCAATGTACATGAAACAACTGGGGGCAATCGAAGGGCCGATCCTAGTTACTTTCCATGGCTATGACGTAAATGGGTGGCCGAAAAAGTATGGATCCAAATCCTATCGAGCTTTGTTTAACTTTGCAGATCAGTTTACTGCCAACACGCACTACACTGGCCAAAAAGCCATCAATCTAGGTTGTGATCCTGAGCGAATCAAGATCCTGCCTGTAGGGGTGAATCTTAACCTTTTCCCTTATCAAGAAAGAAAGCTTTATCCTGACAAGAAAATTGAGATTCTGACAGTAGGTCGTCTGGTTGAGAAGAAAGGAATCTCCTACAGTATCAGAGCAATGAGAATACTTAAGGAGAAAAATCTAGACTTTCGTTATCGGATAGTTGGGGATGGTCCACTCAGTGATCAACTCCAGCAACTAATCTCAGATTTAGAGCTAGAGAATGAGGTGTTGCTATTGGGAGGATTGCCGAGAGATCAGGTGATAAACCTCTACCGCGAAACTGATCTATTTATCCTGGCCAGTGTGACTGCGATGAATGGGGATCAAGAAGGTCAGGGATTAGTTCTGCAGGAAGCACAGGCGATGGGTATACCAGTGATCTCCACGCTGCATAATGGGATTCCAGATGGAGTGAGACATGGAGAAACAGGCTTTTTGGCACCAGAAAAAGATAGCCAAAGCCTTGCCGACTATTTACTGTATTTGATCCAAAACCCCGAGGAATACAAAAAAATGAGTCGATCAGCTCACCAGTTCATTCAGGAAGAATATGATATCCACCACCTGAATAATCAACTCATTGATATGTATAGGAATCTTATTCACCCAGAAAGTGTCAATTCAGAGATTAAACCACAACTGGTGAGCCAGAGCGGAGGAACTGGTCATGCTTAAACCCTGGAAAGAGAGATTGGGGAGAAACACTGATCAGAGTCTACAATCAGGGCATAGGGAAGGTTCTCAACTCACCTGGCCGATTCAGAAATCCGCTCCTCAGCAGATCACGAGAGTTTCTGTAGTCACTCCAATCTTTAATGGTGAGCAGGATATTCCTCCTCTAGTTCAGTGCTTCTATACTCAGTCATATCCCAAAGATGCTGTTGAATTCCTGCTTGTGGATAATGCCAGCAAAGATCAGACATCGACACTGATCAAACAATCCTGTCGGGATGCAAAGATAGTGGGAATTGAATTGAAGGGTGTGGAGGAGTTTACCATTCAAGGCCCATCGGCAGCTCGAAATGCAGGTGTCGAGGCCTCAACTGCAGAGATCATTGCCTTTACCGATGTGGATTGCCGACCTGGTCCTGACTGGCTGGAGAAATTAGTCATACCGTTTCAGGATCCAGAAGTGGGTCTTGTAATCGGAGAAGTGGATGCTCTGCCAGGTCATTCATTAATGGAAAAGTATGCTGCCCGCAAGCAGATCCTATCTCAACAAAAAACCCTCATTCACCCCCATGGCCCTTTTGGAGCTGCTGCAAATTTTGCCATCAGGAGAGCGGTTTTGGAGCAGGTAGGACTATTTCGTCCTTATTTAACAACAGGCGAGGATGCTGATCTGTGCTGGCGGATTCATCATCAAACCTCATGGCGAACCTATTATCAACCCGAAGCACGAGTCTTTCACCGTCACCGATCCAGTCTCAAGGCCTTTCACAAGCAGTTTGTCAACTATGGCAGAGGTCATAAGTATCTTTCAGAACTGCATGGAGTAGAACCCACCCCTGACTGGAAAATTCATCACTACATCTATCATCTAACCCGTTGGATATGCAAAGAACTGCCGCTAAGTCTCGCTAAAGTTGCCCAAAGGAAAGCTGATCCAATAGAACTATGGGTTCCCCCGATTTATCTGATTTCAAGGCATGCCCTCAGTAAGGGACAACGGGAGGCCATTCTGCCGCAAAACGCTGTCGAGATTGCCAGAATTCACCGTCAAACTACCTGAGGAGACACTAATCTATGCTAGAAAATCTCAAACAAATATTGGGGAAAACGGATTATTCCTTTGAGAGGCAAGAAAAAGATCCCTGTGATTCCGAATATTTTACCCTTAGTTCACATCCCCTGAATCCAGATATTATCAAGCATTTTTATGCTCAGGTATCTGTGATTATTCCTATCTTTAACGGGGAGCAAGATATTCCAGATCTGATCTCAAGACTACAAAACCAGACTTATCCAGCTCATTTAGTCGAATATGTTCTTGTAGATAATGGCAGTCAAGATCACACTGCTGAGATCATCTTCGAAGCCATGGAAAGCTTTTCTTCTCGGGAGTTTAGCCTCCGATATCTATCTGAAACACAGATCCAGGGACCCGGAGCAGCTCGTAATCGGGGGATCAAGTGTGCATCCGGCGAGATTTTGATCTTTACCGATGTAGACTGCCGACCCGATCTCGACTGGGTTGAACAGATGGTTCGCCCCTTTTCCCTAGATCAGGTAGGAATTGTAGCAGGCAATATTAAAGCGCTTCCTGGAAAAACGATCTGGGAAAACTATGCCGAATATAAAGGCTTTCTTTCTCCCATTAAGTTATTGAATCATCCCTTTGGTCCCTCTACTGCAACTGCCAATTTAGCGATCCGCAGACAAGTTTTAGAAAGCATTGGACTCTTTCGTCCCTATCTGATCTCCGGTGAAGACACTGACCTGTGCTGGCGAATGCTGAAGTCAACTTCCTGGAAGATCTATTTTGCTGAGAATGCTATCGTTAGCCACCGCCATCGCGATCAACTCCATGATCTTAGAAAGCAACACCTGAAAAATGGTCATTCTCAACGCTTTCTTCATGAGCTTCATGGCATAGCATTAAAACCTGATTTACTGCTTTATCAGACTGTTTATATCGGTCTGCGCTGGTTGTTAAAAGAGCTACCGATCAGTATCTTTAGAGCATTCACGGGTAAGTCTAAGCTGGATCATGCCTTCTACAGGCTGATTGATCTGATATCCTGGCATGCCTGGCAGCAAGGACAAAAAGAGGCAAAATTACCCCTTGAAGCTCATAAGATTGATTGGCTGGACGCAGAGCCGCTAAAGGAGAATTTGAGATGGGAAACATTACAGAGCTGAAAGCAACACAGTTTACCCCCGAAAACTCAAGAGATATCTCGGATCAACGATACCCTCTGATCTCAGTCATCATTCCTATCTATAACGGATCTTCTGATCTCGATGATCTGATTCAGTGTTTTGCTGATCAGTCTTATCCTCGCAACAAACTGGAAGTGCTTCTCGTGAATAATGGAAGCAAGGATCAAACACAGGAAAAGATTGAGAAGCTTATTTCCAGAAATCAGGAATATAATCTAAATCTCATAGGGCTGGAAGAAACCTCGATTCAAAGCTCCTATGCTGCTCGCAATCGCGGCATTAGACATGCAACCGGGGAAATTCTTGTATTCACGGATGTTGACTGTCGGCCCGATCCATACTGGTTGGAATATCTGATTAACCCATTTTCTGATCCAGAGGTGGGCTTGGTAGCGGGCGAGATTTTACCATTAGCTGGATCAACCTTCTGGGAGTGGTATGCCGAGCGAAGAAAGATCCTCTCTCAGTCATCCGCCATGAATCACCCCTTCCTCCCCTTTGGACAAACAGCAAACCTAGCTGTTCGGCGGAGCATTTTTCAGGAAATTGGGCTATTTCGACCTTATCTAACCACAGGTGGAGATGCAGATCTGTGTTGGCGTATTCAGTTAGATACATCCTATCGTTTTCTTTTACAGACGGATGCCATCGTCAGACACCGACATCGGAATACCTTTCGATCGCTGCAAAGTCAACATCGACGCTACGGTTTATCCCACCGCGTGCTACAGGAACTGCATGGTTTTGAGCCAATGCATCCTTTAAACCTGCTGGATTATCTTGGTTTGATTTGCAAGTGGTTATTCAATGAAGCACCTAAAGTTTGCTACAGGATCTTGAGAAAAAGGTCCCGCCTCAGGAAATACTCGTCCGTCCGATTACCTTAATGACTCGTTATGCCATGGATCAGGGACAGAGACAGGCTCAGATCCCTCGGAATGTAGAGCTGATCGAATACCTTTAGAAGACCTTCCTAGATGCCGTCACTCAAATCCACTGTATCTCACCCCCCCGTTCAGTATTTCAGTACTGAGCACCTGAAGAACGATCTCAGGTACACCTCTGTCAAAGGGGGCACGATCACCATGCTCTCTCAAGCGGCAAAGTTTGGTCTGCGTACCTGTTCGACGGTGGTGCTGGCTCGACTGCTCAGCCCAGAAGACTATGGATTATTTGGCATGGCCGCTGTCGTCACCGGATTTGTGCAGATATTCAAAGATCTGGGGCTTTCCAGCGCAACCATTCAACAGGCTGAAATTAATCACAAACAGGTAAGTACGCTTTTCTGGATCAATGTTGCCCTAAGTGCCACGATCACATTATTGGTGGTTGGAATCGGCCCCTTAACAGCCTGGTTTTATAGTGAACCTCGATTGATTGCGATCACCATTGCCATCAGCATTAGCTTTTTGTTTGGAGGGTTGACGGTCCAGCATCAAGCCCTGCTGCGGAGACAAATGCGGTTTAACCAGCTGGCGATCATTGAGATCATTTCCATGGCAGTTGGAGTTCTGAGCTCGATCCTGGCTGGCTTGGCTGGACTGGGATACTGGGCATTGGTGATCTGGCAGGTAGCTCAATCCATGGCCAATGCAATTGCCGTCTGGGTGGTTTGTGATTGGAGACCTGGATGGCCTTCTGCTCCAAAGCATGTCATGCCCATGTTGAATTATGGCTGGAATCTGACCGGGTTTAACTGTGTTAATTACTTTTCCAGAAATTTTGACAATCTGTTGATCGGGCGCATGTGGGGAGCTCAACAACTGGGACTTTACTCCAAAGCCTACCAACTATTATTACTTCCAATTCAGCAAATTAATAATCCTATTTCAGGAGTAGCCATTCCGGTTCTCAGTCGGTTGCAGCTAGATCCGGCTCAATATTCAAACTACTACCATAAAGCCATCATGGCGATCACTCTGGTGGGAATGCCCCTAGTGGGATTCATGTTTGCTTCCGCTGATCAGTTGATTGAGGTTGTATTGGGATCACAATGGACGGAAGCTGCCCTGATCTTTCGGTTACTTGCACCTGCCGCATGGATCGGAACATTTAATGTAGCAACGGGATGGGTTTATCAGACCTTAGGAAGAACAGATCGACAACTGCAGTGGGGGGTCATTTCTTCTGTGATCAATGTTTTTCTGATCTCAATTAGTGCCCGGTGGGGGGCTGTGGGAGTTGCTGCCGCTTATGGACTTACTCGACCATTG
>JAAUUJ010000272.1 GCA_012030715.1 Synechococcaceae cyanobacterium SM2_3_1
CTACTGAAGGTTTTACTTAATGAAAATAATTTTATACAAAATATTTAATGGTGTTGGGGATGGTGAGTTTGAAGATGCAAGGCTCAACTTCTAGATTTAGTCAAAGCCATGCCAAATTTGCTGGCACTTAATGTTATACCCACACTAAGTGTCTTTAATCAGATCTTTATGGCAGGTTCTTTTGATAGCGGTATGAGTGGGGGATGTCAGTGGTCACCATTTAATATCGATTTTGATGAATATGAGGAATTAGTCCTTGAGCTAGTTTCATTAAATAACAATTTAGTCACTGACGAGATGTTAGATGGAAGAAACTATCAGGAATGGTTTCTCCAAGCATTGGAAAAGCATTATCCAGATCAGGTGCGGGCAATCTTATTAATTCAGTCCTACAATAATTCAACTATGGCCTGATCAACCTCTTTATCTCTCACGCCTCAAAGCACTAGAGAGTATTGGCAAGTTATTTTTTGCAGAATCCTTAACCCCCTATTAGGCTAGATTCACTTCAGCTTACTGTGATGTAATAAGAATTGACTCACGAGAGCGTCCTCTTACTAGAAACGGGGATGCTTACTACTTCTGTATAATCTCTACATTAGGTAGTTCTAAGCACATATTATTGCCTAGGGCATAGGATTCACTCCAAACCAAATTGGATCAATACTAACAACACTAACTCCACTATTAGCAGCTTTAACAAATTGATTGGGAGCTGGAGCCGGAATAAAAGGAGGAAATGAATCATTACACAGAGCAACATACCAATCCAGCTTTTCCTCGATCTAAACTTGATTGTTGTCTAGAGGGGCTAAAGTAAAAGATCCTTGCTAACTCACGTTTAGTGAATGGAGCCCATGGTGCAATATCTGTTGCATAGGCACCTCTAGGTAAGACCCCCCACTGCCTAGTAACAAATAGTTGCCTTGAGATGAAAATTCCCACTGCGCCTGCAGCATCAGAATAATGAAAAAGTACATGTTTGCAATTAGAATTATTTGTTGCTGTGCCAACCTCAGCCTTAGCTTTATTTCGTCTTCTTTCTACCGTTCGATTGTCAATGCGATTTACAAGATTAGGAAACTCAAGAGTATTCGCAATATTTGCCTCATAAAGCCCTGCCCAAATCCTATTAATCGCAACTGCTCCAATAGCTGCAACCACTAACTGTTGAGCAAAAGTAAGTCTATACAATACTTCACCTATCGTAATCAACCCACTGGGATCAGAAAAGTTTGATGGATTATTACTAGCATATACGTATGGATTCCACTCCTCCAAAAGTACTGGGTCTTCCCGAATAGGATCTCTAGAAATAAATCGGCCAACTACTTGATCATAATACCTTTGTCTTAGATAGTATAAATTGATATCTGGGTCAATGCGTTCGCCAAGAAATAGATATGGATTGTCAATTTCTTGACTAAAATCAAATATATTTCCAAATGCTTCATAATTATAGATAGCAGTAATTCTACCTGAATCATCAGTTAGATATCTAGTGCTGCCATGTCCATCAGCAAGGTAAAAGTTATTGTTTTGATTGATTTTCCGAATTAATAAATTACTCCCATATACATTTACAACTTGCGGTTGATGGCTTTGGTTTTCTTCAATAACTTGGGCATAGCGCCTATTTTTATCATTGATAAATTCAGTTCTAACGTTATTCTTGGTTTTTGCTGTCAGAATTCCATCAATATCATACTCATAGTTAATCCTGTCAGAATTAGGTAGAATTACCTCTGCTAATCGGTTTAGTCTACTCCACTTATACTGGGTTTCGTCTACCTTATCCTGAAGCTTTGTTATCATGTTACCATTCGCATCATAACTGTAGTCTATTTCTTGAATAGTCTCTTGATTGAATTTGGTTGTTTCATTTAGCAATTGATTGTTTTCATTATACTCATAAGTTGTTGAGCCAGTGATCGTGTTCTCCTTCTCTCTACGATTGCCAACCGGATCATAAATGAAACCAATTGTTTGGACATTATCCATCACTTTGTTAGGGTCGATGGTTTTTTCCTTAGTCAGTCGATAGAGATCATCATATTGATATTCAATCTCTCGACCATTTCCTTCATAAGCTTTTAAACGCAAGCCAGCTTTATTCAAAATGTATCTGTAGCTTGAGATTAACTCTCCATTATGCATATTTTCTAAATATACGAGCTGATTAGCCTCATCATAAACACGAGTCTCACCAATCTGGTTTGGCAACTGAGTTAGTGTTAGATTGTTAACTCCGTCATAGTCATAAGTTGTGAGTTGATCGTCAAGATCTGTAACTGAGTCGAGACGATTCCATTCATCATATGAATATACAACATTGCCCGCTGAAGTGGACACAGAAGCCCTATTGCCTACTAAGTCATATGAGTATTCAATTGTATTGCCTTGTTTTGTATAAGGTCCACTATGATCTCTTCGAGAAATTAATCTGTCTTGAGTGTCATAATTATAGATGGTTGTTAAGCCTCTCCGATTAGTTTCGGTTTTTATCTTCCCTGTAGGTGTATAGGTGTAGATATCAGATGTTCCATCTGAGTAAATTCTATGCGTAAGACGATTCAATAGATCATAGCCATATGTTAAAGTCTCTCGATTAAAATCTATTTCAGTTATTAAATTTCCAGCTGCATTATAAGTTCTGTCTAAACGTTGCTGTCGAGGGAGAATAGTTGCAATGTTTCTCCCAGTTAGATCGTATTCATATGAAGTAATATTTTGATTTGCATCTTCTATCGAAATCAACCGACCCAATTCATCATATTCGTATTGAGTTTTTATAGCTTGTTCCTGAGGTGTAGCTTGCCCAAAATACTTGATAAAGGATGATAGCTGACCTAAATGATTATATTTAAAAGTTACAATTTTTCCTTCCTGATCGACTTGAGCTATTGGGCGATCAACTCTATCATAAATCGTTTGGATAGTAGATCTATTTGGATATTGAATTGTCTCAACACGACTCCCCTCATCATAAAATGCCTTTGTAGTTCGTCCCAGTGCATCAGTGATATGAGTTGGACGACCAGCTGCATTATAACGATAGGTTGTTGAGTAAACTACTCCTGGCTCAGTAGATAGTTGGGGATTCTCGCTTCTCATCAGTAGACGACGCTGATCATAGAAATATTTCGTGCGATTACCTCGTTCATCAATATCGGCTTTAACAGGACCATCAGGGAAATACTCGGTTTGAGTTCGGGGATTATCGGATAGGAACCCTGGAGTCTCATCTGGGTAAATCACTTCAGTCCAGTCAATTGTTGCTAGAGTTTCGCCTGGAGCGAGAAGTTGTACAAGATCAGCTAGAGTATCGGTTTCATCTGGATAAATAGTTGCAATAACTCTATCCTCAGCATCATATA
>JAAUUJ010000080.1 GCA_012030715.1 Synechococcaceae cyanobacterium SM2_3_1
TGCTTTTCCCCTTGCCTGGCCACTCAAGAGGTGGAGGAGATCGTGGAAACCGTGATCCGTCTGGCCCCAGGGTTTGGCGGTTTCAATCTTGAAGATATTGCGGCCCCTCGCTGTTTTGAGGTGGAACGGCAGCTCCGGCAGCGGCTGGCGATGCCCATTTTTCATGATGATCAACACGGAACGGCAATTGTGGTGCTGGCAGCGCTTCTGAATGCTCTGCAGGTGGTGCAGAAATCTTTAGCACAGGTGCAGATCGTGATCAATGGAGCTGGAGCAGCGGGACTGGCGGTCACCCATCTGCTCAAACAGGCCGGAGCCACCAAGCTCCTGGTGTGTGATCGGGTGGGGATCCTGAGTCGGCAGCGAACTGATCTTACCCCTGAAAAGGCCGAAGTGGCAATTGATGGGCAGGGGAGGCTGACGGAGGCACTACAAGGAGCTGATGTCTTCATTGGGGTGAGCAGTGCCCATGCCCTGAATGTGGAGATGGTGGAGACAATGGCCGTCGATCCGATTGTGTTTGCCCTGGCCAACCCCGTTCCTGAGATCCAGCCGGAACTGGTCATGGATAAGGTGGCAGTCATGGCCACAGGTCGCAGCGACTATCCCAACCAGATCAACAATGTCCTGGCGTTTCCAGGTGTGTTTCGGGGGGCCCTGGACTCTCGTGCAAGTCAGTTAACTCCGACCATGTATCTGGCGGCTGCCGAAGCGATCGCTGCGCTGGTCTCCCCTGGACAACTGGCCCCGGACTGGATCATTCCCTCGGTCTTCGATGAGCGGGTGGTTCCAGCGGTAGCAGGAGCGGTGGAATATGTGGCCCGCCAATCTGGGGGAGGTGAGACTTAATTGTGCGCTGGCTATATCAGTTGTCCTGAGCCACTTCTAGACGAAAGCTGCCATCACCCAGTAGACCCACCGCATAGACTGTGTAATTGGTGTTGGCTTCCACAGTAAAGGAAGCTCCCCCTGCAAAAGTCGAGGTGCCACTGGCAAAGATACTGACGGTATAGGTACCTGGGGCCAGCTCTAAATTGCGGGAGGTGGGCTGACCGTAAGCAAGAGTAGTAAGTAGGGTTCCCTCCGGATCCTGATTTCCTAATCGCACATCCACAGGAGGCGCATCAGGAGAGAGATGAATGATCCTGACCTCCGCCAGGCCACTGCTAGGGATGACATCGGCAGGAAAGGCAAAAATCTTTAAGGGCTCTTGCCCCGCAGCAGGATTCAATACCCCTCCCACTGCAACGGTTTGGGATGTGTTGGCTGGAGGGGAAACCGTGGCACTGATCACGGGTGCCGTAGAGGGGAGATTAGTACCCGGGGTACTGACAAAGACATCGATATCTGTACTCCCAGTGGGTACGGTGGCAAAAGCAGTGACATCAAAAAAGGTCAATCCACTGAAGGCCTCATTCCCGTTGACAAAGACATCCACCGCAGGTGCATCAGGAGAGGCATGCACAGCCTGGGCAGCGAAGGTGGACGTAGGGGGTGAGGTGGGCATCGATATCGGAGTACTCTCGTCATCCCCACAGCCCATGAGGTGAATGGGGAAAAGCAGTAGAACACTGATGCCAAGGACTCGATACATAGATTTGCCCCGATGACTTTAATTTCCATAGATCCACCATAAGTTTCTTCCTCACAACCCATGAGTCACGATTGTCACGGAAAATTATGACTTTCGTCATCATTTATTTCCCAGATTCTTGCCCTTAAGATTGGTCTAGGCAATTGACTATCCTGTTGCTTTCATCCTATGGATTCTCAAAGGGCGTCTCACCGTATACGCTGGACACTTCGATGTATTGAATGGATCCTGCTGGGGGCTTTTTTGCTAGGGGTCCTGTTGAGTTATCGGGTTAACCAGTTGTTGGGGACCCCCTCCTGGATCCCAGCGTCCTTTATTGCTGCGTGGATGATTCTCAGCTTTTTGATTCCATTTCAGCAGCAGGAATGGAAGAAAAGACTTTATATCAGCTGTGATCTGGTTCTTCTTGTACTTAGTCGTTTTCTGGGTCTCGACTTCCAGATTCTCAGCTATGTTTTTCTCGCAAAAAGCATCTTTCTATTGCCCTGGAAGGAGGCTATTGTTATCAATTTACTGGCAGGACTCGGCTGGCATCTGGCCTATGCTCAAACATTGCCTGCCCGAATTGAACTGATCCGCTCCCGTTTTGATGCCATCTACATGGGGGAAAGCTTTGTTCGCACTCGTCTGCTCTTCAGTTTGGGATGTTACCTGGCGATTTGCGGGTTTGTTATTCTTTTTGCCCTGATAGTGTTAGCGGAGCAACGCAGTCGTCAGGAGGCTGAGCGTCTGGCTCAGGAGGTGAAAACACTGGCTGCATCTCTGGAGCGTACTCGCATTGCCCGCGAAATTCATGACTCTTTGGGTCACCTGCTCACGACTCTGGATGTACAACTGGAACTGGCAGGACGCCTGGGGGCTGAAGATCCGCGTCAGGCCTTGCCAGCAATTGACAGCGCCAAAGGATTGGTCACCCAATCTCTACAGGAAGTGCGTCGAGCTGTGCACACCATGCGCCAGTCCAACTTTGATCTAACCGAGGCCCTGGAATCACTGGTGCAGCAGCTGCAACAGCAGCAATCGATCCAGGTGCAGATGGATCTCAAGTTACCTCCGCTCTCCCCGCACATCAGTCATCAGCTCTACTGCATTCTGCGGGAAGGCCTGACTAACATTCAACGACATGCACGGGCAACACAGGTACAACTGCAGGGGAGGATCTCCTCTGCTCGGATTCAGTTTGCCCTCAAAGATAACGGATTGGGATTCTACCCCACTGCTGTGCCCAGTGGTTACGGTCTGCGGGGCATGCAGGAACGGGCACAGCTGTTGGGAGGGCACTTGCAGGTGAAATCAGCCCCAGGGGAGGGAACCGCTGTATTGATTGATGTACCGCAATGATCAAGATCTTAATTGCTGACGATCAAAGCTCTTTTCGCCATCTGCTGGCCTCATTGCTTTCCCTAGAGCCAGATCTAAAAGTGGTAGCCGAGGCGGGGGATGGCCGTGAGGCGATCCAACTGGCGGAACAACAGCAGCCGGATGTGGTGTTGATGGATGTGCGCATGCCCGGCTGCGATGGCGTCACGGCAACACGGGAGATCCATCGGTCTTGTCCCTGGATCCGCATTCTGGTGCTGACCACCTTTGACGAGGATGAATATATTTGGGAGTCTCTACAGGCGGGAGCTCTGGGATATTTCCTGAAAAGTACTCCTGCCGGTCAGTTGGCAAGTGTGATCCGCTCTCTGCAGCAGGGGGTCGGACAACTAGGACCCTCGATCGCTCCCAAGGTTTTTGCTCAGATTCAGCCCCCTGTGCCAGTCCTAAGACCCACTCTGCCCCCTTTGAGCAATCAGGAGCGCCGGATCCTAGCCTTGCTTGCAGAGGGTAGTAATAACCGCGACATTGCCGCTGCTCTCCATCTGACAGAGGGCACGGTAAAAACTATGTAACTCGCCTACTAGCTCATTTAGGAGTCCGCAATCGCACCCAGGCAGCTCTATGGGCAAAGCAGCATCTTCCCTAACTCAATCCAGTCAGAAAAAATCCCCCACAGAACGCGGGGGAATCAATCGATTGGCAATGTTATCCAGTCAGGGGCCTGCGATCAGAGCGCAAACTGGGCTGACGTGGAGGCAATCAGGAAGGCGGCGTAGGTCAGGATATAGCCCACCGTGAAGTGTGCCAGACCCACTAGACGGCCCTGAACAATGGACATGGCCACAGGCTTGTCACGCCACTTCACCAGCTTGGCCAGCGGTGTGCGCTCATGCGCCCAGACCAGGGTTTCGATCAGTTCCTGCCAGTAACCCCGCCAGGAGATCAAGAACATGAATCCGGTAGCCCAGACCAGGTGTCCGAAGAGGAACATCCAGGCCCAAACTGCCAGATTGTTCATGCCGTAGGGGTTGTAGCCGTTGATCAACTGGGTGGAATTCGCCCAGAGGTAATCCCGCAGCCAGCCCATGATGGTGACCGAGGTCTCATTGAACTGAGCAGTATTTCCCGTCCAGATCCCCAGTTGCTTCCAGTGCCAGTAGAAGGTGACCCAACCAATGGTGTTCAGCATCCAGAACATGGCCAGATAGAAGGCATCCCATGCAGAGATATCACAGGTGCCGCCCCGTCCAGGACCATCGCAGGGGAAGCTGTAGCCGAAGTCTTTCTTATCGGGCATCAGCTTAGATCCACGAGCATCCAGCGCACCCTTGACCAGGATCAGGGTGGTGGTGTGCAGACCCAGGGCAATCGCATGGTGCACCAGGAAGTCGCCAGGGCCGATCGGCAGGAATAGCGATCCCTGCAGATTGTTGATGGCCTCCAGCCAGCCGGGCAACCAGACGTTACCAAAATTGGGCCAGGCAGTGCTGGCGATGCTGTCGGGGTTGGAAAGCAGCACATCCATGCCGTAGATCATCTTGCCGTGGGAAGCCTGGATGAACTGGGCAAACACCGGCTCGATCAGGATCTGCTTCTCAGGGGTACCGAAGGCCTGCATGACGTCGTTGTGGACGTAGAGACCCAGGGTGTGGAAGCCCAAGAAAAGAGAGACCCAGCTCAGGTGCGAGATGATCGCTTCTTTGTGCTCCAGCATCCGCCAGAGAACATTGCCCTTATTGGCTTCTGGATCATAATCCCGCACGAAGAAGATGGCTCCATGGGCAAAGGCGCCCACCAGCAAGAATCCAGCAATGTACTGGTGATGGGTGTACAGTGCTGCTTCTGTGGTGTGGTCCATGGACATGTACACGTAGGGATTGAGGGAGTACATATGCTGGGCCACCAGCGAAGTGATCGTCCCTAGAGCCGCTAGCGCCAGACCCAGCTGGAAGTGCAGGGAGTTGTTGATGGTGTCATACAGTCCCTGGTGGGGTAGGTTGAACGGCCCCTGAACCTCCTTGCCAAAGAAGGTCTTGGCGTTCATCATCTCGCGGATGCTGTGGCCGATCCCAAAGTTGGTGCGGTACATGTGGCCCGCCACAATAAAGATGACGGCAATGGCCAGGTGATGATGGGCCATGTCTGTCAACCAAAGGGACTCAGTGGTGGGATTAAATCCACCCAGGAAGGTCAGGATCGCAGTCCCTGCGCCCTCAGCCGTACCCCAGACATGTCCGGCGGTATCGGGATTCTGGGCATACACCCCCCAATCCAGAGTGAAGAAGGGCTTCAACCCTGCGGGGTGCGGTGCAGTCGTCAGGAAATTATCCCAACCCACATGCTGTCCACGGGATTCGGGGATGGCCACGTGCACCAGGTGACCGGTCCAGGCCAGAGAACTGACTCCAAACAGACCTGCCAGGTGGTGGTTAAGGCGAGATTCAGCGTTCTTGAACCAGGAGAGGCTGGGACGGAAGCGAGGCTGCAGGTGCAACCAGCCCGCGATCAGCATCAAAGTGGCCAGCACCAGCAGGAAGACCGCACCGGAGTACAGATCCGCATTGCTGCGCAGACCGATGGTGTTGAACCAGTAGTAGAGACCGGAGAATGCCAGATTCACCGGACCGGATGCCCCCGCTTGGGTAAAAGCATCGACAGCGGCCTCACCAAAGTGCGGATCCCAGATGGCGTGGGCAATGGGAGCCACCCCGGTGGGGTTTTTGATCCATGGTTCGTAGTTGCCTTGCCAGGCGATGTGGAAAACGTTGCCGGAGGCCCACAGGAAGATCACCGCCAGATGGCCAAAGTGGGTGGCGAACAGCTTCTGATAAAGCCGCTCCTCCGTCATGCCATCGTGGGTTTCAAAATCGTGGGCAGTGGCGATACCGTACCAAATACGACGCGTAGTCGGGTCGTTGGCAAGGTCTTGGCTAAATTGTGGAAACCGAGTTGCAGTTGCCATGTTGATTCAAACCTCCTTGCCTTATCCGAGCGCCGCAAATCGTGCCAGGAAGAACGCCCACGTGGTGACGATTCCTCCTAACAGATAGTGCGCGACTCCAACCGCACGACCCTGAATGATGCTGAGAGCCCGAGGCTGAATTGCTGGAGCCACCTTGAGTTTGTTGTGGGCCCAGACAATGGACTCGATCAGCTCCTGCCAGTAGCCGCGACCGCTGAAGAGGAACATGAGACTGAAGGCCCAGATGAAGTGAGCCCCCAGGAACAGCAATCCATAGGCAGATAGCGCACTGCCGTAGGAATTGATCACCTGCACCGATTGCGCCCAGAGGT
This sequence comes from Synechococcaceae cyanobacterium SM2_3_1, assembly GCA_012030715.1. Lineage (GTDB taxonomy): Bacteria > Cyanobacteriota > Cyanobacteriia > Thermostichales > Thermostichaceae > JAAUUJ01. The sequence continues at coordinate 6,212 of JAAUUJ010000080.1, forward strand.
AATCCCGCAGCCAGCCATTAATATTGATGGCGCTGAGGGCAAAGTTACCCGCTGTGATGTGGTCAATGGTGCCGTCGGCATTTACGGTCCCCCAGATATCCGACTGCATTTTCCAGGTGAAGTGGAAGATCACAATGGAGATACAGTTGTACATCCAGAACAGACCCAGGTAGACGTGATCCCAACCCGATACCTGGCAGGTGCCGCCGCGACCGGGACCATCACAGGGGAAGCCGAAGCCCAGCTTGGCTTTGTCCGGGATCAGGCGAGAACTGCGGGCGAAGAGAACACCCTTGAGCAGGATCAACACCGTGATGTGAATGGTCATGGCATGAATGTGGTGGACCATAAAGTCTGCCGTACCCAGGGTCATGGGCATCATGGAGACTTTGCCACCCACAGCGATCACGTCGCCACCAAAGATGGGACTGACGCTGGCTTGAGCAATGGGAGCGGTGGTTGCAATGGCTGCGGTGTGCAGGCTCTGGATCCACTGCGCGAAGATGGGCTGCAGCTGGATCGCAGAATCGGAGAACATGTCCTGAGGACGTCCCAGGGCCTGCATCGTGTCATTGTGCACGTAGAATCCGAAGGCATGGAAGCCCAGGAAGAGGCATACCCAGTTGAGGTGGGAGATGATAGCATCCCGCACCCGCAGAGTCCGATCCAGAACGTTGTTATAGTTCACCGCCGGATCGTAATCGCGCACCAGGAAGATGGCACCGTGGGCGGCTCCCCCCACGATAAAGAAGCCCCCCGATCCACATGTGGTGGGTGAACAGCGACACCTGCGTGGCGTAGTCCACACCCATATAGGGGTAGGGGTTCATGGCGTACATGTGCTGGGCCACAATCACACTGATGGAACCCGCCAGGGCCAGGTTGATGGCCAGCTGTGCGTGCCAGGAGGTGGTCAGCACTTCGTAGAGACCTTTGTGGCCCTCGCCCCGATCAAGAGCGGATCTTTGTGGGCTTCCAGAATCTCTTTAATGCTGTGGCCAATGCCCCAGTTGGTGCGGTACATGTGACCAGCCACGATGAACATCACCGCCAGAGCCAGGTGGTGGTGCGCCTGATCCGTCAACCATAGGGCACCTGTCTGGGGATCCAGACCACCCTTAAAGGTGAGGAAATCAGCATACTCACCCCAGTTGAGGGTGAAGAAAGGCACCAGGCCCTTGGCAAAGCTGGGGAACAGATCCGCCATCAGCCCGCGATTGAGAATGAACTCATGGGGGAGGGGAATCTGATCTGCAGGCACGCCGGAATCCAGCAGTTTGTTAATCGGCAGGGAGACATGGATCTGGTGACCCGCCCAGGCCAGGGAGCCCAGGCCGAATAGCCCCGCCAGGTGATGGTTCAGCATGGATTCCACATTCTGGAACCACTCCAGCTTGGGAGCCCGCTTGTGGTAATGAAACCATCCCGCAAACAGCATCAGGCCAGCCATCACCAGGCCGCCGATGGCAGTGCACAGCAATTGAAATTCAGAGGTAATCCCAGCTGCCCGCCAGAGATGGAACAGACCGGAGGTGATGCGAATCCCCTCAAAGCCTCCTCCCACATCGGCATTCAAGATTTCCTGACCAAAAATGGGCCAGACCACCTGAGCACTGGGTTTGATATTAATGGGGTCCTGGAGCCAGGCTGAATAGTTAGAAAACTTGGCCCCATGAAAATACATTCCGCTTAACCAAATAAACACCACGGCCAGATGGCCAAAGTGGGCGGAAAAGATTTTTCGAGAAACATCTTCAAGGTCACTGGTGTGACTGTCAAAGTCGTGAGCGCGAATATGAAGGTTCCAGATCCACGTCGTGGATTTCGGTCCTCGGGACAAGCTGCGGTCGAAATGACCGGGCTGGGCCCATTTCTCAAATGAGGTCGGGACCGGGTCCACGTCAACGGACACCTTGACCTTCGGCTCTCGCTCCTTTGGCGTAGTTGTCATCAAGAACTCCTCTCTTGCGACAAGGAACGAAGTTAGCCCACCCGTCCCTTATTCCAGCAGAAATCTTTCAGGGCGAACCCTGACTGCACAGAGGAGGGAAGGACTTACACCGCATTATAGGTCAGCCTTTTCGCGGGCCCCTTAGGTTCATAATTATTAAATTCCTCTGACCTTCTCCTGGTGGGCTATGCCACGCTTTCGCCTCATTTTTTGTGGTGAAATATTTATTTTTGTAAATTTTTTCGGGGCAGTTGAGGCCAAGCTGGAGGCTTGCTCAGAGATGCTTTTTAGGAGGAGGGTGGGTGGGAAGACCAGTAGCCCAGAATCTTCCCGCGTTGTTTTTGATCGGGATAGAGCAGGGTGAGAAGTGCCGAACGTCCTGGATGGGCGGGAGGGGTCCAGTTGTGTTCGGGATCGAGGACCACAAGATCTGCTGGCTGTTCTGGACTGAGTTGGCCGGGAAGTTGCTGCAGATTCAGGGCTGGAAGGCTACTGAGGGCGGCCCACAACTGCAGGGGAGAAAGTGCGCCTGTCCTGACCAGCTGATCCCAGAGGAGGGGCAGGGCCAGAGCTAGACCTGGAGCTCCAGATGGAGCCTCACCGAAAGGGACCGCCTTTTCCTCGAAAGTATAGGCCTGGTGATCGGTGGCAATGGCCAGCACCCTGTCTCGCACCCCCTGGATCAGGTGTTGGCGGGCGGTTTCCTCGACCAGAGGAGGGGTAAGACGCAAGTAAGGATCATAGCCAGACTGTTGAATCGCCTCGACGGAGAAGAGCAGATGCAGCCAGGTGGTACTGGCGCTCAGGGGTAAACCAGCCGATTGAGCCTGCCGGATCAGGTCCAGGCTGCGGGGTTGACTGATCCGCATCAGATGCAGGGGAATCGGTGTGCGGTGCAGGAACTCTAGAAGTGTGGCAACAACCGTTGTTTCGGCAAGGGTAGGAATCCCAGCCAGACCCAGATGCAGGGTGGTGGATCCTTCAAATAACACCCCCGATTGGGCCAGCTGTGGATCCCAGGCCCAGAGAAGCAAAGGTTTTGCCAATCCCTGCAGATATTCCATCAGGTGGCGCAGTTGCGCATAAGACTGCAGAGGCTGATCCTGACAGAAGCCGACAATAGCTGAGGAGGAGAGGTCCCCCAGATCGCTGAGCTGGTGTCCCGCGGCCTGTAGCGTCACAGCTGCCAGAGGCAGATAAGCAGGGCCTTCAGGGGGAAGCTGCTTTTGCAGAGCCGCCAGTCCGGTGATACTGTCAAGCGCAGGAACGGTAGAGGGCAGGAGAGCCACCCGTGTAAATCCTCCCTGCATCGCGGTTAGCGTCAGCTCTGTCCGAGTTTCGCGATGCTCAAAACCAGGTTCACTCCCATGGGCATAGAGATCTACAAGTCCAGGCCCCACCACCCATCCTTCCCCGGATAACTGGCAGGTGTGTGAGGGCAACTCTGGGGGTAAAGTTCCCGTTGCTTTAACTCTCCCCTGTTGCACCCACAGATCCCCCACCTGATCCAGGCCAGTGACGGGATTCAGCAAACGGACCTGCTTAAGAACCAGAGACTCCACCGTTGACAGGTGCTGCGGATCGGAAAACAGGGGATGATCAGTTGCGGCGTTCATAGGAATAGATATCGCCCACCTGTTTGAATAATTGGGCCGAGCGATGGGAGAGCAATTGCCTATCTGCCTCCTCCATGCACCAGTGAGTTGCAGCGACATTGTGCTGGATCTGCTGACGATTCAAGGTCAGACCGGAGATCACTGCTTTGACTCCCGGTTGATGCCGGACCCAGCTGAGGGCCACCTGAGCCACCGTTTTGTTGTATTTTTTCGCGATCTCGGTCAGGGTTTCCAGCATCTGTCCCACCAGGGACCAGCCTCCGTGGGCCTGGATCATGCTGATGTAGTAGAAGCCACGAGCATGATTGATATCTGCGGGGGGATGCAGGACCTGCCAGAACTTATCCGAGAGATATCCCCCGGCTAAGGACCGTAGGTTAGCAGTTCAATCTGTTGCTGCCGACAAAAGTCCTGCATGCTTAACTCAACGCGGCGGTCGATCAGACTGTACTGCACCTGATGCGTATGGATCGGGGCGTAGCGGAGGGCCTTCTCCAGCATCCCGGTATTGAAATTGGTTACCCCCAGTTTGTGAATGCGGCCATGCTCCTGTAACTCCTGCAGGGTGGCAAATGTCGAGGCAAAATCCACTTCAGGGTTATGCCAGTGGACCTGAACACAGTCAAGGCGTTCTCGCCGCAGGTTACGCAGGGAACTTTCAATCTTGTGGCGAATTTGAGTGGCGGTGGGGATGGTGGTAGCAAATACGGCTTTGGTGAGAATGGTGCAATCATTGCGTCCCTTCAGGAGTTGTCCCAGCAGCCTTTCACTACGTCCATAGATGTCAGCCGTGTCAAAACTGGTCACACCCAAAGCCAGGTAGGTGTCGATGGAACGATGAATATCCACTTCAGATAAAGCAGCCCAACTGCGATCATCTAACTGCCAGCAGCCCACAATCAGAGGACTCAATGACAGTTCAGAGGCTTTGGTCATATGGGGATCCCGTGGCCAGAGGACGACCTACTCCAACTCGACTTCTATCTTAGGATGCTCTGAGGCGGTCTCTCGCCGTGACCTACCCAGATCTGCCGCTAGCTGCAGGGCTGCCCGCAGGCTGGTTGCCCGGGCGATTCCCTGTCCGGCAATGTCAAAGGCGGTGCCGTGATCCGGAGAGGTGCGCACATAGGGTAGTCCTAGCGTGGTGTTGACCGCCTGATCAAAGGCCAGCATTTTGACCGGGATTAATCCCTGATCATGGTAGAGAGCCACATATCCATCCGCCGTGGTGACGCTGGCATCTCGCCAGGCTTGGGCAGGCTGCACCCATAACGTATCTGGAGGAACGGGACCGATCAGCTGGGCGCGGGTGTAGGACTGTAGCAGAGGCGTTAGCCACTCCACTTCCTCCCGACCTAGCTGTCCACTTTCCCCACTGTGGGGTTGAGGCCTGCAACTGCCACCTGCGGATGAGGGAGGGCAAAATCCTGCTTCAGGCAGGTGATAAACAGATCCAGTTTGGTTTTCAGCAGCGCTGGCGTTAATGTTGTGCAGACCTGATTTAAAGGAATATGGGTCGTGACGAGCAAAACCCGCAACGGCCAATCGGTCCAGGGGGAACGAGCCATGAAGGCCATGGCAACAGCCTCTGTCTGGCTGAAATGGGCTAAAACCTCTGTCTGCCCCGGAAACTGATGACCCGCTGCGGCCCAAGCAAATTTGGCAATGGGAGCGGTGACTACCCCCACAAAAACGCCCGGCTAGCGTCTCCTGCAGGGCAGTGGTGAGGTAACAAAAGCTGGCGGCACCCGTGGCGGCATTGCCCTGACCAGGAATCGGATCCACCCCGGTGTTGCAGTCCCAGATCGGCAGATGGGCGGGATCCACCAAGGGTTGAATTCCCTGAGCCCGCAAGCTGGTGTAGGTGTGCTCTAATACCTGCCGATCCCCCACAATTGTGATCTGAGCCTGCTGCCTGATCTCGGGATCAGCAAGGGCCTTGAGAATAATTTCTGGGCCAATTCCCGCCGGATCTCCCAAGGTCAGTGCCAGAGGCGGCAATACCTGACTGGGACGATCATCCATTCAACTTCGCCTTCACCCATTCCTGCACCCGTTTGCCATCGGCCCGACCCTTGAGGGTTTGCATGGCCTGCCCCATGACTTTGCCCATGTCCTTGGCCGAGGTGGCTCCCACCTGAGCAATCAGGGCCTCGATTTCTGCCTCCAGTTCCGCGTCCGATAGTTGTTGGGGAAGATAGGCTTCAATCATGATCAGTTCTTGGGCCTCCTGAGCCGCCAGATCTTCACGGCCTCCCTGTTGATACTGGGCCACAGCATCTCGCCGCTGTTTTGCCAGTTGCAGGAGCAGCTCCATTTCCTGATCTTCACTCAGACTGTCCTGGCCCTGAGCCCGGACACTGCTTTCTTTTTCCAGAATCAGTTTCTTGATGCTGCGCACGGTTTCCAGACGTAATTTATCTTTGGCTTTCATGGCCGTTTTGATGTCATCGTCAATTCTCTGCTTCAGTCCCATACTCACCTCACGGGGTTATGGCGAGAGTACCTGCACCACTCATGCTTGTTCTGATCCTACGTCAGGACGTCTCTCGCGTCTGCAGGTGGTGGTGCTTCACCCGGATGGGATCGAGTGGCATAATATCTGCACGCGCACCCTGTCCTTTTAGAGAAGGCCGTCGCTGCCGTGTTGTTCACCTCCAGCAAACAGAGCACAGAGCCATGAGTCAAGACTACGATCTGATTATTTTGGGGGCGGGTGTTGGGGGCCATGGAGCGGCTCTCCATGCAGTGGACTGTGGTCTAAAGACCGCCATCATCGAAGCCAGAGAGATGGGGGGCACCTGTATCAACCGCGGTTGCATTCCCTCCAAAGCGCTCCTGGCTGCCTCCGGGCGGTTGCGGGAACTGCACAGTGCTGCGGAGCTGGGGATCAAGATTGGAGAGGTGAGCTTTGACCGCGCCCAGATTGCCGCCCATGCCGCCAGCGTTGTGGACAAGATCCGCACGGATATGACCCGATCTCTGGAGAAGCTCAAGGTTGATCTTTTCAGAGGACAGGGCCGCCTGCAGGATGCTCAAACGGTGGTGGTGGAGAGTGAAAGTGGCTCCCAGACCTACACCGCCCGCGACATCATTATTGCCACCGGATCGGTGCCCTTTGTACCGCCCGGGATAACTCTGGATGGGCAGACCGTGTTTACCAGTGATGAGGCGGTGAAACTGCCCCATTTGCCGCCCCGCCTGGCCATTATTGGTAGTGGCTACATCGGGCTGGAGTTTGCCGATGTCTACACGGCTCTGGGCTGTGAAGTGGTGATGATCGAGGCTCTCTCTACCCTCATGCCTGCCTTTGACCCTGATATTGCCCGCCTGGCCCAGCGGATTCTGATCAAACCTCGCAACATCGAAACCCTGGTAGGGGTGCTGGCCCAGCAGATTACACCTGGATCGCCGGTAACCATTCAACTGTCCAATGACACCACCCTAACGGTGGATGCCTGTCTGGTGGCCACGGGGCGGGTGCCAGTGACCGATGATTTAGGACTGGAGGAGGTGGGAATCCAACGGGATCGGCGCAGGTTTATTCCGGTGGACAGTCGCATGGCCACGGACCTATCCCATGTTTGGGCGATTGGCGATGCCACGGGCAAGATGATGCTGGCCCACACGGCGGCAGCCCAGGGCATTGTGGCAGTGGAAAACCTCTGTGGTCGGACCACCCACATGGACTATCGCAGTATTCCGGCGGCGGTGTTTACCCACCCCGAAATGGGATTTGTAGGGTTAACAGAACCTCAGGCAAAAGAAGAGGGCTATCGGGTGGGCACGGTGCGCAGTTACTTTGGCGGTAACTCCAAAGCGATTGCCTCAGCTGAAACCGAGGGCATGGTCAAGCTTGTATTCGAACAATCTACAGGGGAGCTGCTGGGAGTGCATATTTTTGGCGCTCATGCTGCCGATCTGATTCATGAGGCTGCGCAAGCGATGGCTCGCCGTGCCACCGTCAGCGAACTGGCCTCCCTGGTGCATGTTCACCCCACCCTGGCGGAAACTTTGGACGAAGCTTATAAGCGGGCCAGTCACACAGTATCCCGCGCCTCTTGAGCGTTCACCATCCTCTGTCCTGAGGGGAAGGTTCCTGCCGTTCCCGATCTTTATGCCCTTGAGGCTCACAGCTAAAATGAATTGACCTGACATCTCACCCCCAGATTTCTGTGCCCCTTGCACTTCTCGCGGATCGAGACTTGGCAGTCTGTCTATCCCAGCCACCGGATGGACTATACCAGAGAGCAAAAATCCGCTTTGCCCCTGTCCGCAGGAAGCTCTGGCCTCGTTCCTGGACCCTACTCTTCCGGACAGCTTTACTGGGCTTGGTTGGTGGTCTCGTCGCGATGGGTTGGGTGCATAAACCTGTGCTGGCGGATGTCCTGGTCTTAAAACAGGGGCAGCTCCAGACCCTACCCCCTCTGCAAACCCGGGCTCGCCTACCGCTGCAGCCGCTGGAGATGCTCTATTTGGGAATGCTGGAACCGCGATTTCTGGCCTATGCCGTGGCCAATAACTGGCAGGTGATCTCCGTCACGCGCAATCAAGATCCCTGGGTGCGCTGGCAGTTACTCCCTGGGGGTGAATCTGTTGACCCACCGCTGCTGGACCCGACTGCTACGGCCATCTATGCCCGGGGATTTGTTGTCCAGGCCTATTTTGCTCAGGATCGGTTGCAGGGGATGCACCTGATCCGAGATCCACGAGAGCCAGGGTTTGATCTGGGGCAGTTAGAATTTCTGATCCGGGGCTGGTTTCCCGATAACCGTATCCTCCTGCGCTATCAGGTGTTGCCCGATGATCCTAGTCAGCAGGTCATTTCTGCCTATCTGGGAGATATTCCTCCCGCTTTTGTTGGAGATCTGGCTCGCACATCGGTTCCCTTCTGTCCTGTGTTATTAAGTCCAAACCTGGCTCTGCCCCTGCCGCCTCCAGATCTGGACCCGCTGCCCCAATGTCAATTTCCTGCTAATCCAAAGGCAGCCAGTTTGCGAGCAACCCTGGGCGCATTGGCAGCTGCAAGAGGGGAGAAAATCCTCAACTCTAATCAGTAATCAGGCGACATGAGGGTGAGATGGAGAGTGGTAGATCCACCTGAAACCGGGTCTGGTTGTCCTGACTGGAGACGTGAATCGAACCCTGCAGGTACTCCACTGCCTGCCGAAGGAGGGCTAAGCCCAGCCCGGATCCCCCCTGTTGATATGGATCGGTGTGAGGCACTCGGAAAAACTTCTCAAACAGCCGCGGTAGGATATCGGCGGGGATCTCGATACCGGTGTTGATGACTTCTATCCGGACACCCCGCTGCCCCGTCAGGGTGGTGGGAAGGAGACTTAAAATAATGTTGTGATCGGGGGGAGTATATTTGCAGGCGTTGTTCAGAAGCTCCACCAACACTCGTTCCAACAGGTGGGGATCGGTGGTGATTTGGGGGATCTCAGGGTGCAAACGCAGATGTAAATGCAGCTCCCGTGCCTGGGCTCGTAACTGAAAGCCCTCCACCAGAGGAGGAACCCAGGTGCAGAGATCCAGAGGGACCGGATGCAGTTGTTTGACCCCCGCCTCCAGAGATTGCAACTCCAGCAGATCATTCACCAACCGGATTTCCCGTTCACACTCCTGTTGCAAAATATCGAGATAGCGCTCGCGCTGTTCTCCATCTGCCAATCGTCTTAGCATCGAAAGGGCAATGCGGATATTGGTCAGGGGGGCCCGCAGCTCGTGGGACACCAACCGCAGGAAGTTGTCTTTGAGATGATGAAGTTCCTCCAGCTGCTGCACCTGGTGTCGGGCCAATTCGTAGAGCTGTGCCTGCCGCATGCCAATGGCACATTGACTGGCCACCTGTTCCACAAGCCGGATCTCAAGGGAATCAAAAGTCTGCTGGGGGTGCCTGACCAGATAAAGATAGGCCAGCAACCGCTCGTTATCGTGGATGGGACAGTAAAGGGTGTTAAAGCGGGGTAGGGCAGAATCATCCCCTTGCGCAAAAACGGGCTTTCCCTCCTGCAGCTGCGAGAGAATTTGGGGATTGAGGGAGAGAGCCTGTTGATCGGGAGTGAAGGGTAAAGAGCTGGGCTGTTGCAAACGCACACGGTAGGTCACGTTATCGATATTGGGAACGCAGATCTGACAGATACTCAAGTTTAGACCCAGGCTGAGTTCGTTGACCGCCGCCTGCAGAATTTCTTCCTGGTCTAAACTACTGCGCACCTCATCCGTGATCACACAGAGGAGCTCCTCCATTTCAATGGCACGTCGCAGCTTATCATTGCGCACCTGGACCTGGTAGTCGAGCTCGGCATTCAATTGCTGCAGATGCTGTTCTGTCTGCTTGCGGGATGTAATGTCCAGAAAATAGGCCGCCATTCCCTGGGGAGTCGGGAAAAGATGCACTTCAAACCAGGCTTGCCGGGCCGCCCAGAAGCCTTCACAGACCGTGACGGTTCCTTCGTGGAGAACCCGTTCATGATCGCGGGCAAATTGAGTCTGCTGCAGATCCGGCACCACCTCCCAGAGCTGTTTGCCCAGAATTTCTGTGCGAGAGCGTTCCAGGACCTGTTCACAGCGATAGTTGACATAGGTGAGTCGCCCCTCCCGATCTAGAGAGTAGAAGCCTAGCGGCATCGCCTCCAGGATATGTAAAAAGTGCAACCGAGAAGTGCGCAACTCTGCCTGGGCCTGTTTTTGGGCTGTGATATTCTCATGAACTGTCAGCCAGTAGACTGGCTTAGTTTCGGAGTCACGGATCAGGGAGACAGAAAGTCGCCCCCAAACAAGATGTTGATTGGGGTGAAAAAAACGCTTTTCGACAACATAGTTCACCCTCTCCCCCCGCAGCAGTGCCTGGCGCTGATCCTGGTCCAGGTCGCAGTCGAGGGGATAAACCAGAGATTGATATGTGCATCCCACCAGATCAGAGGCGGAGAGCCCCAGCAGGTGAGCACTGGCAGCATTGGCGAAAATGATCTTTCCCTCTAGATCCTGAACCGTGATCCCGACCGCAGCCTGTTCGAAAATAGTCCGAAATAATGAATCAACGTCGGTGACAACGCCACATACCTCTGGCCCAGAGCCGAAGGGATGGTTATGGGGAAACGGAAGGTCTGTCATGGATGATGGGTTGCAAAGGCAGTGTTCCCTGGTGCAGTCCACATTATCCGGAGAAGCAGGGAGCCCCCCGAAGGAGAACCTTTTGTGAATATTACTCTCCCTAACCCAGACTGGTGTGAGATTAGGTTACAACTAGTGCTCAGGCCATGGGATCAGTTATCTTGCGGATCTTTCCAGGGGATCGCACCCCCTTTTTCTCATTTTTGGGCGGGATCCCTCCGGTCAAAGCTTGTCCTCTCCGGTGGTTTCCCAGTGCTTGGCGTTGAGAGAGTCGGGCACAGGGGACAACTCTGACACTGGTTTTTCCTCCAGACAGTTGGGAATCCCACGGCATCCTCCCGGAATCGTCGCCCGCGTTTTCGCCCCTCCCCAGGCACAGAGATAGTAGTGTTGTTCTGGAGATAGCCCCTGCACATCCGTAAAATCCGCATCCTGAATCCGAGCACCCGCAAACTGCCCCGTCTTGAAATTGGGGGTACAGCCAGGGGCAATGGGAGAAGCGGTCTCAGATGATCCCACAAAGAGCAGCGCTTTGTAGAGGCTGGATCCCCGCAGACGGGCACAGCGCAGATCACTGCCACTCAAATTGGCATAACTCAGGAGACAGCGGCTTAAATTGGCTCGCTCCAGACCCGTATCACTCAGATCCACACCTCGCAAGTCGGTCCCCTGCAGATCCGCTCCCTCCAGGAAAGACCGCAGGTTCACCACTCGAATGCCCCGCAGCCGATCCCGTTGGTAGCCGCCTTTGCCATCCAGAATGGGTCGTCCGAGGTGATCATCGCGGCGCAGGGGGCTGAGGAGATTGGCACTGGAAAGAAAGCGCAGGATCTTGGCCTTGCCGATGGGATCGAGTCCGGTCAGGATGGCGGCGGTGCGGCCTTCGGCAATCGCTCGCTCCAGGGGCCAGTCCTCCAGTTGTCCCTGCGGATCCAGGACTAGGGCCGAAATTCCCTCAAAATAGCTATCAATGGTCTGTTGTTGGGTGATCTGGTTTTGCTGGGTGGTCAGCTCCTTGGAGATGATGTACTGCCGCCAGGCGATATAGGCCGCCAGAATGGCAATCAGAATTTGTCCCGCCGCTCCAAACGCATCCCCCAGGGCTCCAACTCCCCTCCCACCCCAACTGTTGTTGCCAGCTTAAAAGCAAAGCCTGCAAACCACTGATGCGAAAGCCCAGACTTAACCCCAGTACCAGGAGCCCCCAGGCCAGCGCCTGATCCCAGGAGGATTGCACCCAGTGGCCCAACTGCTGACATTGGGCGGGAAACAACCGCCACAGGGCCAGGAGTAAGAGCAGAAGCACCGCAGGCAATTGCATCCAGACCCACTGCAGCAGTCCACCCAACCCCAGCCCCAGTAGCGAGATCCCCACCAGTCCTACCCAGATCAGGAGGGGACTGGAGATCCAGACAGAACCAGAGGTGGGGGCGGGAAGATTGGTCAAGGACACTGACCCAGAACTGGAAGACCTGCGCATGGAACCTGTTCTCGTTTGCAAATGGCTCACCTCCCTTAACTATTCCGATCACGGTCACCCTTGGCAAGAGCATATCGGTCCCTGACATGGGATCCTGAAAACAGGTTCTCTCCTATGGAGTTTTCATGCTCAGTGCCTCTCATCTTGCTGCTCTGCTCCCGGAGGTGATTTGCCTAGCCAAGGAAGCGGGGCGTGCCATTCTGCAGGTGTACGAGCGGGGGGATCTGGGCACCACCTACAAAGAGGATCAATCCCCCCTCACGGATGCGGATTTGGCCTCTCACCGGCTGATTCAGCAGGGATTGCACGATCTGGATGCCAGTATTCCGCTGCTCTCGGAGGAATCCAAGGAGATGGCCTATGCGCAGCGCCAGGACTGGACTGATTTCTGGCTGGTGGATCCCCTGGATGGCACCAAGGAATTTATTAAGCGCAATGGCCAGTTCACAGTCAACATTGCCCTGATCAGCAAGGGCAGTCCCTGTTTAGGCGTGGTCCATGCTCCCGTGATGCAGACCACCTACTGGGGAACCTCGGGGTTGGGGGCCTTTAAGCAGAACCAGGAGGCCGACCCCCAGCCGATCCGGGTGGGCCAGAGGCAGGATGTGCTCAAGGTGGTGGCCAGTCGTTCCCACGCGGGGGTGGAGACGGAAGTTTTTCTCCAGAAGTTGCAGGTGGCCTGGACGGGAGAGGTGGAGTTACTCTCGATGGGCAGTTCTCTAAAGCTGTGTTTAGTGGCAGACGGGCAGGCGGATCTCTATCCTCGCTTTGGCCCC
>JAAUUJ010000273.1 GCA_012030715.1 Synechococcaceae cyanobacterium SM2_3_1
AGAGCCTGGATGAGGGGTTCAACCGCAGCTTCAGCCTGGATCTGACCGAGAATATAGGCAAGCCTCCCCTGGATAAGAGCGTATTCCTCTCTGTGGATGGCAGGTTTATCTTGAAAGGCCGTAATGAGGATGTTGATAGTTGTTGGATCCTGTAGCTGTGCTGGTTTACTGAGGGCGAGATTGCTCAAGGTACCTGTAACCATAAGACGAGCACTCCAATCCTCAGTTTTGGTGATGGGGGTCTCCAATAGACTTAGCAGTTGAGGGACTTCCTCGGTCAGTTGATATTCCCCTAGCGTTTGGTTGATCTGGATCAGGGATTCATAGTCCAACTCAGATTCCAGCTGGGAAGCAGTTAAATTTGATAGAGCTGGATTGTGACGTGCCCAAATCTCAGACCAGAGAGCCTCATTCTGGATCAGCTTACCTTCCATATCTATAGAGAAGGCCTCCAATTCATAGGCCTCAGCGACACTAGCAACCATTGCAGCGAGACTTATATAACGGTAATTGGGGGTTCCTTCCTCTAAAAAGATAGATTCCACTGGACTGGAGGGGAACTGGGTCTCAGAAGCAGTGACAAAGAGAAATTCATCCCCATTGAACTCAAAAAGAGGGAACCACTTTGGATCCCAAACTTCATAGTCCGGAGCATTGAGTTCAACCCTCTGATCATAGGTTTCCAGGGCCTCATTCAAAGGCAACATTCGGAAAGAAGGAACGAGATCATCGGTATACCACCAGCTGTATCGACTGCCATTCGCCCATACATATAGGGTGATGACCTCTTCAGGAAGCTGATAAGGAAAATCCTTTAGGAGAGAGGTAATCTCTTCTCGCGAGAGTCCATTCTGCCAGTTCCGAGTTGAGTATAGACCCTGCCGCAGTTGGTGTAACAGAATCTGATCCAGGTTCTCCCTCATCTGCTGTAGATCAACAGATGTTTCCGGTAGGATTTTGAAAGTCTCGGAGTTCAAGGGTTGGGTAGACTCGTAACGCTGAAGACTATTGTAAGGTGTGAGCTGAGTAAGATAAGGCCATGCCATGATGCCAAAAATTGGAATTAGCCACAACACTCTCCAGTCATAGAATCTTGACATGACTCATGCTCTGAACAGAATAGCAACTTCATTTTACAGCATGTCCCAGTCATCTAAGATACAACCTTGGTTGCCACAGCCCATCTTGCTTAGGTTTTCTGGAGTTCACTAGGTTGGGAAACGCTGTAGGTAGAAAGTGGCCGTGACTCTCAGATTTGACAGCGGATGATGCTTGGCAGAATGGGTGGTACACTTAAAAACCCGAGAAAGGTCTGAGGGCGATGGCACGTGTCTATACCGGATGGGGATTTTCCCAGACATTTTATCGTCATGAGCTGGACATTAAGGATCTCGGTTATACATCCCTTGAAGACTTTCTAGTTGCTTTCTGGGAAGGCTTTTTCTTGCCTAAAGATGCCAACAATCTATTAGCCATGTTGTGGACTTGGCAACATAGTGATATCAGCGCGAATGATCTTTACCATGGAGACTATAGGAAAGCCCTCAATGCAATCAAGGCCAGGGCTTATGTGATGCCTGGGCGCACAGACCTTTACTTCCCTCCAGAGGATAGTGAGATCGAGGTGGCCAATATGCCATCTGCCAAATTCATTGTTATTGAATCGGTGTGGGGTCATTTTGCAGGTGGTCCTGATACCAGCCAGGAGGATGTTAAGTTCCTGGATAGTCAACTTAAGGAACTGCTCGCCGCATAAGTTTCGATTGAGCTAGCGACTGCTTACAGAGGAAAGACGCAGACATCTCCTGTTCCATTGAGGGCACCCACCACGATCCAGTTCCGGGTCATTACCGAGAAGCGTTCTTTGTTCTGGAGCGCGTCCTGCAGATCAGTGAAGCGCAATTGGGAGCCCAGCATCCCTCTACCGCCTCCAGCTTGAACAATTTGGCTATGCTGTACTATTCCATGGGCCGCTACGAGGCAGCCGAACCCCTGTATGTAAGAGCTTTAGCGATCTTGTTCGACAAGCTTGAAGAAAATCATCCCAATACTCGTACAGGATTGAATAACTATGTGCAAATGCTGATCGAAGCAGTCAAAGCTGGTCATGCTGCCGCCTTACTGGAATCAGGATCCGCTCCCACCAAACAATTCCTCACCAAGATCCTCTCGGAACAGCAGCAACCCTGAAGCATGCAGTCACCAACCCCAGCCTTCCTATTCCACAGCCCAGCAGAGAAGATCAAAACCTGAAGATCGTAGTCAAAAACCTCAACCCTGTAGTCAAAAGTCTCACCTCTCAGATCAAAAGCCTGATCCCCCAGGATCTAAACCCCACCTGTCAAGAAAAAAGCCTCATCACTCAAACGATATAAGACAACAAATGAGTTACCTCATGTTTCGTTAGTTAGTCTCTGCCGGATCAGCTCATTCAAGATCGCCTGCTGTTGCTTATAGCCCGCTGCCAAAGTATCTACTCGCTCTACAAGAGAGTCTACCTGCTGTGTCAACTGGATCATCAGATCTGAGATCAGGCCGATCTGTCTCTGCGTTCCCAATTGAGCATCGGCAATCCGGCCAATCGCGTCGGCAACCTGGGCAAAACGGTCATTCAGTTCTTCATCGCTCATGATCACACCGCTTTTTGGCTTCTATTTTAGACTTTGATGCATTGCCTCAAATCTGCATCGCTGTCATTCCTGATCCTCTTGCGGTCGCTGTTGCCGAATCAGAAAGCGGATCTCTTCCAGGAGAATATTAAAGCGTTGGTCAGATTCTTCTTGGCGTTGGTGGAACTTTTCCATCTCTTCATCGTGGTGGAGCTGCCGCTGGCGGATCTCTTGAATTTCTTGCTCCTGCTGTTCCTGTCGCTCGATTACATGCTGCATTAAATCAGAAAGCAACCCGATCTGTTTCTGCGTTCCCAACTGAGCATCAGCGATCTTGCCAACTGCATCAGCCATCTGAGCAAACCGATCGTTCAGTTCTTCATCGGTCATGATCACACTCCCTGCTAAACTTACCCCGCTGTAAAACGAAACTATATCCCGACCGCTCGATTCTGGCTGGCCCCCGAACAGGTGCGGATCCTGCCCGTCTCAGATCAGGTGCTGGACTATGCCCTCACTTTCAAGTCTCAACTCAGTCAGCACGGTGTGCGGGTGACGGTGGATGCGGCCAATGAGCGTCTGCCCAAGAAGATCTGCATCCGTTTCAATCCCTGAGAGGGATCAAGGCTTTTTGGGACACAAGATTTACATCGATTCTGTACAGTGTGACCTCGTTTCAATCCCTGAGAGGGATCAAGGCTTTTTGGGACATTCCAGATCCGACCAGGCAGCGAAACATGGTTATTGTTTCAATC
>JAAUUJ010000274.1 GCA_012030715.1 Synechococcaceae cyanobacterium SM2_3_1
GCAGGAATGGGTGTGTTTCCATGCTTAGACTCCTCCAACGATTGATAGCCGGCCTGAATCAATTCTGGTTTGCCGAAGAGTCCACCCTGAGTCTGGGGATTTTCAGGATAGTTCTGGGTCTGCTGATCCTCACCATTCTTCTGATTAGCCACCCCAACTGGGAGCTGTTCTACGGTGCTCAGGGATCCTATCCCCTATCGGAATGGAGTCAGAGCTATGGCCAGGGACTGGATGCTGCGGTGACCTCGATCTTGAGCTGGTCGATCGATCCGAGGTGGATGTGGACAGTCTATGGGCTGGAACTGGTGACGGCGGTGGCTTTTGTGCTCGGGTTTCAGTCCCGCGTCAGCACCCTTCTCATGTTTTTTCTCTGGGCCTCGCTGTTTAACCGCAATCTGGCCCTGGTCAATGGTCAGGATCAAATCATCAAAATGATGTTGTTCTTTGCCTGCTTTGCCCCCATGGGTAACAGCCTTTCTCTGGATCGCTGGCTCTGGCAACGGCGTCATCCTGAAGCAACCTTTCCGGATCAGCAGCCCCGCTGGAGCTGGCGATTAATGCAGGTATCAATAGCGATCCTTTACATCTTTGCAGGGCCAGCCAAACTCAATAGTGACATTGCCTGGAGAGATGGCACTGCTCTTTATTATGTTTCTTTATCGGATCGGTGGTACCGTCTTTTTGATGTTGACTTTTTGCATGGAGAATTGATTAATTGGCTGCTCACCTACGGTACGATTACTATCCAGATCCTCTTCCCTTACCTCGTCTGGTTTAAGGGCATTGGCGATCTGCTCTTGGCGGCCATGACCATCAAACATATGTTTATGGTGATTCTGCTCAGTCCCTATGTGACTTACTTTAACTTGGCGGTTCTGAGTACTTTTATTTTGTTTGTAAGGCCAACGGCATGGCAGGCACTCATCAATGGGACGCAACAGCAGTTTTTACGCTGGTTTCACCGCATGCCTGATCCTGATTTAGCGCCTGAGATCTCTCCCGCCAATCAGAACTGAGCGAAGACGGGTGGGCTTTCCACCCCCTTATATCCGCTGTACTGGGGTGGTGACCCGATCAAGCGCCTTTGATAAAGCGGATGATTTCGCGGACATGCTCAAGAAACTGGCTGTCTTCCCGCAATTGAGCCACAGACTGCCTCGCCTCCTGAGAAAGACGCTGATGATCCTGTTGATTGCTGGCTTGAAACGCCTCTACAGTAGCACCTAACTCTGCCAGACCTCGGCTCAGCTCCTGCCAGCGGACCTGTTGTTTGTGGGCCCAAGAATCGAGATCCATGGGGTTCAATTGTGTCTCTAAATCCACGAGCTGACGCTGAAAAGTACTTAATTGATGCTGTAAATGTTGTAGCTGGGAGCCCAGTTCTACTGCATCCTGGCGGGGAACCAGAAATTCCTGCTCCAACTTGAACATCTGTCTGCGCAGGTAGTCGTACCCCCGGATCGCTGGCCGTAAGCTGGTTAGTAGCAGAGCCGCCAATGCTGCCGCATACCCCAGCGAAATAATTTGGAAAAAGGCGAGAAAATACAAACTTGAGGCTGTGATCAGGTGCAGGGCAATGGCCCCACGCAGCGACCAGAATGCGACTTTCTGTACATATTCCTGTTGTTGTGGATCAATGCGGATGGACCTTTTCTGAGACGTTTGCGCTTCTTGTAATACTTGCTTGGCCTGAAAATAAATATTCCAGGGAACGGTAACGATCACTAGCAGCCACCAGAACATGGCCATGCCAATCAGCCAGTCCACCAAAGTCCCCACCGGGATCTGGAGGAGTTTCAGAACTGCAAAACTCAATAGAGTCAGCAGGATCAAACCCACAGAAAAGCCCCCGAAGACCTGTAACTCCTGATCCTTCATCTCTCCACTCCTGATGTAGAAGATGTACAGGTCCACTGTAAGAAAAGAATCGGATCAGAGGGAGGGAGGCTATGCCACTTTCTCAGCCGCCTCCTCAGGTGGATCTTTTGTTAGATCAGCAAGGGATGCGAAGTATAGTGCAGGATCTCTTCCAGGTTGATCAGAGAACGACGATTTTCTTCAGGGGTCCCGATGGTTAGGCGTATGCCGCCGCCGGTGGAGCGTGCACAGGTTCCCTTGCTCAACCATTTCTGCTGGAATTGCGCCGGATCTTGATCTTGCAGCTGCATAAACAGGAAATTAGCAACACTGGGCCAGACCTTAAGGCCGGGAATCCTCTGCAGGGTTGTGTACAGATGCTCACATTCCTGCCGGATCTGGGGAATGTCAGCCAGCAACTCATTGGCATGTTCCAGGGCCAGCTGCACTGCCCATTGCGAGAACATCGGGAGATTATAGGGTAGGCGAGTTGCCTCCAGAACCTGGATCACCTGAGGGGCCGCCAGAGCATAACCGACACGGTGGGCCGCCAGCCGAAACGCTTTCGAAAAAGTACGCAAGATCACCCAGTTGGCATGAGCCTTTAACTGAGCTACCACCGTCTCCCCAGAAAATTCAAAGTAGGCTTCATCGATCATGATCAGTGTTTCCTGAGGCAGAGACCGGATCCAATCCCATTCCGCAGGAGTCACGGCATTACCAGTGGGTGAGTTCGGAGACACCAAGCAGACCACCCGGATGGGGTGCTTTTGTATAGCTTCTGTACAGGCCTCCAGATCCAGGGCCATGGTTGCCGGATCGCGGGAAGTTCGGATCACGGGGATTCCGAGAGAACGAGCCAGGATCGCATACATCGAAAATGTGGGCTCCGCCACCAGGACGCCCCCCTCTTTCCCCCAGGCAAGAGATCAAGAATAAGGAACGAATCAGTTCATCGGAGCCATTGCCTAAACTGATCTGGTCTGGAGTCACCCCAGCATACTGAGCAATCGCCTGCTTGAGACTGCCATGGCTGGCTTCTGGGTAACGATGACTGGCAATGCCTTTTCCCAGAGCAGAGAAAGCTTTTTCTTAAACCACTCCGGCAGATCCACTGGATATTCATTGGCATCCAGCTTGTCAGCGGTTTGGGGAACCACGGCGTCGTAGGGCTGCAGATGCAGCAGATCGGGGCGAATAAAGGACACAACTCAACTTCCGGGACAGAGACTTTCATGGTAGCAACTTGTCTTCAATCCCGATCCGATTCGCAGCTGCAGTTTCTCCCTCCACTTGTTAGAGGGTATTTATAAAGACATTCTAAAGGGAGGCTCTCTGATTGAGGTGTTATTGCCATACTTCTGGTAGCAAAAGCTCAAAGTCAAACCCATGTCTCGTCAACCTTATCCCGCTGATCTCTCGGATGCAGAATGGCAATTGATTAAGCCTTTATTACCACCTGCCAAGTCAGACTCAGGACGAGGACGTAAACGCACTGT
>JAAUUJ010000275.1 GCA_012030715.1 Synechococcaceae cyanobacterium SM2_3_1
CATACTTTTCTAAAGGATCTATCAATTTGTTGTCTGCTTCTGAGGAAATCCAGGAAATCTGCTGTCGTTTGAGAATTATCGGGAAATAGAGTCAGGATCTCAATGAATTGCGGCCTTCTAACTAGAACCTTCTTTTCGTCTTTTTCCTTGATAACAATGACAGGATACATCCGATGCCAGAGACGGCCTATTTGATTTAATTTACCGGTTAAGGATGATTGCTTGATCGACTTGCCATTCTGATAATCCTTATGCAACCAATTAATAGCTAGACTGTCGTCTCGATCTTCAGCAATGCGTGCCCACACCTGAACCTGTCCAGGATGCCAGATTTCTCTACATCCAGCTGTTCCAGTAGGAATATTAATCCCCTGGCTATTGATCCAAGCACGGGCAACTTCCTGAATCTTTTTAATAAAATCAGGGATATTTTGAGGACGACTAATAGGTGAAGTTCGTAAAGATTGATCTCCCCACTGCCAATGACACCCAATCAATCGTTCATAATCAGGGTTGTCCGCGAAAAACAATCGATGATCAATCCTTCGCCAAGACTTTCCAAATCCTCCAAAGAGCATAGCAAATTGCATTAGCTTAAGGATTAACTTCTTGAGCAAATCATAATCGATCTCAGGATCTAAGGTGGGACGATTGAGAATCCAATCTACATTTCCCTCAACTTTGTAACAAGGTGCTTGCTGATTATTAGAACCATGCCAGTCCAACTTAATTTCAGCTTCAGATCGAAATCTCATAGCAACCAGACCCACGATTGGATCATCTGAGCTGAAGCCACCAAACAATTGCTTCGTGAGTATCTCTGCTGTAGCAGCATTTGTGAGTCCACCAAAGATACGCATGGCGTGACCCCGCAAGGCTGCTTTGAACATATTTGGTCGAAATTCTGGATCTCTCTCCAATAGTTGTGAAGAAGGCCCTTGGCCTTTAAGCTGAAAACTACAGATAGTTTGCTCTCCCTCTGCCTTTTTGTTGGATTGGCCATAGCCTGCAGAGACACGACAGCCCAGGCCAGCTGTGATCGCTTTCTCCCAAATGGCCCAAATCGTTTCCATTCCTCTTCTGACAGGGTTTCAGTACAGGAGATCGCAAACTCCAAAGTAGGTTGGTACAAAGACATTTGAATAAATGCACTATGTTTCCCCCCATTGAGCTGCCACTCTTGCTGAGGATGGACAAGATCCAGCAGTCCTTTCGTCCAGGAGGTGTCAATAGGATAGCCTCCCAGAAAGCGGAGAATCCCTGGAGCGACATCGCCATCACCCAGATCTCGACCACAGTAGCGAGACCGTTGCTCAGGGGTACATGCCCGCCGAAAACGCTCCCTTCATGCTGCTGCCTGGATAAAATGGCCACCCATGAGCACCAATGACGGGTCGGATCACACCATCATCTTGGCCGCCGTTGGTAACCAATCGCCAAGAGAATGAATAGTTGCGGGTTTGGGCTTGAGATCCCCAGATAGGCTTTTGGGGAAAGGTCCGTTCAATCCACTGATCGACCCATTTTTCTGCATCTTGTTCGTTGGCCTTGGGAGCAATCCGTTGGAGCTGGCAGCGACCTGCAATTTGGGCCTGAAACATGAGGGGGACTTTGTTGGCAACGTCAGGGATTGGCATTGTTCAAGATCTCCCAAGATTAGTGTTTGAGTATTTTGTGGCGAATGTAATCAGCAACCAATTCTGTCTCAGCTTCTGTACTGGCAGTCGTGTTGATCCGTAGAGGTAAAAATACATCACTGGATCCGTAGCGAATACCGATAGCTCCTGGTTCATCTCTTAACGGCTTAACTGTTGCCCCACTCAGCCCAGAGGGGTCATAAGCAACATAAGTCACACAGTCAATGCTGCAGAGGCGGTCCACAAAATGATCCCATTCCTTGGGACGATGATGGCCCACAACAGACACCCCATTTTTATCCTTGGGAGGCTTAGGATCGGCTTTAGGCCAGAGGGCACGGGGCCGATTCTGGTATTGTTCCAGAGCTGCCTTGTAAAGCAGGTTCCCTGCTGCATTCAAGAAGCTATACCCCGTTCCATCATCTTCTACCAGGGGTCGCAGCTCTGGCCGACCCTGCAACCACTTCTCCACTTCCAGGCTCAGCCGCGGTTCCTCATCAATCCATTCAAAAAAGTCCTGGTGGATCGTAACTGGGGCAGGATCCCAGGTGAGCGGTAAATTGGGGAGTCGAACTAACTCCCGAAATTGTTCGTGGATATAGTAGACCTCAATATGAAGTAAGGCTCCCAAAAGATTGAGAAAAGCAATCTCAGCTTTGAAACCCCCTGTTGCTGCAAAGCGAGGGTCAGGCGAGCCAGGTCGATCAACTTTGAGAAGGGTAAAAACCACATCGATCAAGCTTTTTAGGCCATTTTGAGCAAATGTCGAGTGGCGGTAGTCGAGAGCTTTGATCACATGTTGCCCAGTTGATCGACACTGCGGGGAGAAATACGCTGACAACCTTTCAGAGCAATACTTGCCCTCCGGGGTATCAGAGTATAAGAGCTCAAGCCAATCTTCTTGATTCAGATCCAATCGTTTCAGGGTGTTGATTTCAGCGCTAGCTTTGCAGGGATCTGCTGACAGCAACCAGGAATCAACCTCTTCTGGTCTGGGTAAAGGTTGATTTCGTTGCCACCCTGACCAAGGTCGTTCATCACGATTGGTCAATAGAGATGTACCAACAGTAGTCAGAATGAGATGAGACATAAGAGGATGTCACCTTTAGAGTTTGTACCGTTGTGTCCACCAGACGATGGCATCACATAGCTGAGTCAGGACAGCTAATGTCACTCGCTGATCAGCAAGATTCATTCCCCATAGATCCCCAGCCATTGCTCGCACTTGTTCCTCATGTCTGGGATCAACTCTGCGGTCAGGAACAGTCACCCCAGCCAGTGCCATAATGTCTACCAGTTCTGTCCAGGTCGCTTTCCAGTAGTCAGCCTTGGATTGATCTCGTCCTGAGAGGCGCAACTGCTCTCCCCAGAACCGTTCCAGTCCATAGGCTACCGTCGTGCGCATTTTGTGACCTTGATTCAAAGAATCTTGATCACGTTTACGAGCTTCCAAAACAAGTCTCTGAGCACGGCGATCCAAATCGTATGTATTCCAGGCCATCTGCCTCTCCTTTATCAACGGTGATGATGTATCAATCTGTGGAAGGGAGTTAGGAGATTCCGAAAAGGTTGACCTGACAGGAACCAAAACCAACAGATTCCAGTCCACCGAAGTAGAACTCCTGAGATCCAGAGCCATTAAAAGGCATCCACCCCCTTTTCCTTCAGGGCAACTGGAAACACCATGACACAGC
>JAAUUJ010000081.1 GCA_012030715.1 Synechococcaceae cyanobacterium SM2_3_1
ATGATGTTATCCTAGCTCAACTCAGGATAAAAGCTGTCCTAGAAGGACGGGGCTTTAGACCCAGGTTTCGGTAAACATTGGGCACCCCTTTGTTGTGAAAACCAGAGCCTCCAGAGTATACCGAGAACCCCTGTTGTCCTGCGGGGTTACCCATCACACTCCCCGGTAGATCGAGATCATATTAAGTAAAGGCATGGAGTCTGAGCAACAAACTGCTGTAATATCGAGCCACTGACTGCCTGAATCCCCCCTTTAGCCCCAACTAGCGACGATGACTGCGTCTTCCTCTTCTCAACCCTGGAGCCAACGCTTTGAGGGTAATCTCCATCCATTCATTGCTACATTTAATGCCAGCTTTCACTTTGATCAGCGGCTGTTACCCTACGATCTGCAGGGCTCTCTGGCCCATGCCGAAATGTTAGGACGCTCCCAGATTATTTCGAAAGCAGCTGCCGACACTCTCCGACAGGGATTAGCGCAGATCCAGCACGAGGTTGAGTCGGGACAGTTTCACCCGGACCCTACAGCCGAAGATGTGCATTATGCGGTCGAGAAACGGTTGATCGAGCTGGTGGGTGATGTGGGCAAAATGTTACACACAGCCCGCTCCCGCAATGATCAGGTGGCCACAGATTTACGTTTGTATCTGCGGGATCAGTTAGGCCAGATCCGGCAGCAGGTGCTTGCGCTTCAGGGCATCTTGCTCGATCTGGCGGCAGAGCATGTGGATACCGTAATGCCAGGCTACACCCACCTGCAACGGGCTCAACCCATCAGCCTGGCTCATCACCTGCTGGCCTATGTGGAGATGCTGCATCGGGACTGGGATCGCTTGGGAGATATCCACCGCCGCTTGAATATCTGTCCTCTCGGATCGGGGGCGCTGGCAGGAACCTCGCTACCCATTGATCGTTATCTCACCGCCCATCTGCTCGGGTTCGATGACATCAGTCGTAATAGCCTGGATGCAGTCAGTGATCGGGATTATGGGGTGGAGTTTCACTCTGCTGCCAGCCTGATCATGGTTCACCTCAGCCGTCTGAGTGAAGAATTGGTGCTCTGGGCCTCCCAGGAGTTCAGATTTATTCAGCTCACCGATGCCTGTGCCACTGGATCCAGCCTCATGCCCCAGAAGAAAAATCCAGACGTGCCCGAGCTAGTTCGAGGGAAAACGGGTCGGATCTTTGGTCATCTCCAGGCCTTGCTGGTCACACTCAAAGGCTTGCCCCTAGCCTACAACAAAGATCTGCAGGAGGATAAAGAGGGGCTGTTTGACAGCGTCGATACTCTCAAGGGCTGCCTACAGGCGATGGCCATTATGCTACGGGAGGGCATCAAGGTTCAACCCGAAGTCATGGTGCAGGCAGTGAATCAAGACTATGCCAATGCTACCGATGTGGCGGACTATCTGGTTCGCAATCAAATGCCCTTCCGCGCTGCCCATGATCTGGTCGGTCGTATTGTGCGCACCTGTCTGGCTGAAGGAATCCGACTGCAGGATCTGTCGCTGGAGCGGTGGCGGTTGTTTGATCCAATTTTTGGGGAGGATATTTTTCAGGCGATTGAACCGCGGCAGGTGGTGGCTGTTCGGACCAGCCCTGGGGGAACAGGATTTACGGTGGTACAGGAAGCCCTGGATCAGGCTCGACAGCGATATCAGCAATGCCAGAATCAAGATTGCAGCAATCAGGCATCAGATCGATAAGATTGGGCTTCTTGATGGATCGGTGCTTGCGTCTTCCATTTGATCTCTGATTGCTACACTTTGCGCGTGGGAACCTCGACTCTATGGTAGGAAGTCCCTCCTCATGGCTCTCTAAGAAGGTACTGGGCATTGGCCTGGTTCTGCTCTCTACAGCAAGTTTTGCCGGATCCGATGCCATGATCCGGTTTGTTTCCAGAGAGTTGCATCCCTTTGAAATTGTTTTCCTGCGTAACCTGATTGGTTTTCCTCTCCTCCTCCCCTTTCTTTGGAGACAGGGCCGACAGGTGTTATCCACCCAACAGCTGCCGCTTTATCTGCTGCGGGCGGTGACCAGCGTGGCTGCCATGCTGACCTTATTTATGGCCCTCAGTTTGCTCCCCCTGGCAGAGTTTACCGCTCTGACCTTCACGGTCCCCATTTTTACCGTGATCATCGCAGTTTTGGGACTACGGGAGCAGTTGTGCCCTCACCATGGCTGGAGTCTGGGCATTGGCTTTGTCGGCATGATGATCATTCTGCGTCCAGGCTTTGCAGTCATCAGTTCTGGGGCGATCCTCAGCTTAGTTGGGGCTGCCTGTCTGGCCGGAGCAGTGAACACGATTAAACTGCTTTCCCGGACTGAACCGATTGGCACAATCATGGTCTATATGAGCCTGATGCAGACCCCGATCTCGATTCTGCCAGCTCTCTGGTTTTGGCAATGGCCCACCCCTGACCAGCTACTCTGGTTACTGCTCCTCAGCATCTTCAGCACTCTGGGACAATGGACCATCACCCAGGCCTGTAAATGGGCAGATCTGGTCACACTGGCCCCGTTTGATTTTTCCAGCCTGATCTGGGCAAGTTTAATTGGCTACTGGGTCTTTGGGGAGAGCGTAGATCTGTGGACCTGGGCGGGAGGCCTTGTGATCTTCATGAGCGGATTGATCAGCATCACAGGAGCCAATCGGTCAGCAACCGTTGATCAGGCGTAAGCTAGAACCGAGACCTTGCCCGCCACCACCTTGGCCAGTTGACTTAGCGCCTGGGCCGAAGCCGACTCCGGCTGAGAGAGCACGATCGGAGTCCCCTGATCCCCCCCTTCTCGGAGGGCAATTTCCAGTGGGATCCGGGCCAGCAGGGGCACCTGCAGTTCCTGTGCTGCGGTTTCTCCCCCCCGAGAACCAAAGATGTCGTACTGCTTGTCCGGCTGATCGGGAGGAATGAAATAGCTCATATTCTCGACAATGCCCAGAATCGGAACCCCCAGTTGCCGGAACATATGCAGGCTTTTGCGGGCATCCAGCAAGGCCACAGTTTGAGGTGTGGTGACGATCACAGCTCCGGCAATCGGCACCGCCTGGGCCAGAGTTAGCTGCGCATCCCCAGTTCCGGGAGGCATATCCACCACCAGATAATCCAGTTCACTCCATTCCACCTGGTAAAGGAACTGCCGGATCACTCCATTTAGCATGGGTCCGCGCCAGATCACGGGTTGATCGCGGCTGATCAGAAAGGCCATGGAGATGATCTCCACCCCGTAATTGAAGAGGGGTTGAATGTGTTCTGTTCCATCCTCTTCTTTGTAGACATTGAGCCGTTGATCTTGTAATCCCAGCATCTGGGGCACATTGGGACCATAAATATCAGCATCCAGAAGCCCCACCTTGGCACCCGTTTGGGCCAGGGCCACCGCCATATTCACGGACACTGAGGTTTTGCCTACGCCTCCCTTACCACTGGTGACCGCAATGATGTTTTTGATCCCAGGAACGTCTTGCCGATCGGGAAGGGAAGGGGCCTGTCGGGTTTCAGCCGTGACCTCGACATCAATGCGATCAACCTTGGCTACCTGACGAATCGCGGCCTTACATTCATCCACAATCATTTCCCGCAGAGGACAGGCGGGGGTGGTCAACACCAACGTAAATGCCACCCGGTCTGCCTCCACAACAATATTGCGGATCATATTCAGTTCCACCAGACTGCGGCGGAGTTCGGGATCCTGTACCGGGCGCAGGGCCGCCAGTACTGTTGCAATGTCAAGCGTCGGAGTCGAAGCTGTCATGATCTGGGGATGTGATGTCTTTGTTCTCAATCTAGACCAAAGTTGCCAATCTAGACCAAAGTTGCTAATCTGCGAACCCGATCCCTTCTACCCCTTGTCCAGGAGTGAGAAAATAGAAGGCTTTAGAACACGGATGCGGAGCCTGCAGAGATGTCCCTTGATTTTCGCAATCCCAACCTGCTCTGGGCGTCCGTCCTGGTGGAAACACTGGTGCAGATGGGGGTTCGTTTAGCGGTCATCTGCCCTGGATCTCGTTCCGCACCGCTGGTGTTTGCCCTGACGCAACATCCTTGCCTTGAAGTCCTGCCGATCCTGGATGAGCGCTCTGCAGCTTTTTTTGC
Source organism: Synechococcaceae cyanobacterium SM2_3_1 (assembly GCA_012030715.1). GTDB lineage: Bacteria > Cyanobacteriota > Cyanobacteriia > Thermostichales > Thermostichaceae > JAAUUJ01. The sequence goes on from JAAUUJ010000081.1 coordinate 4,094, forward strand.
CTTGGGGTATGGCAAGCGCACAGGATGTCCTGTCCCCCTGGTATGTACTTCTGGGACGGCGGGGGCTAATTTCTTTCCAGCCGTGATCGAAGCCCATGAAAGTCAGGTACCACTGCTAATTCTGACGGCAGATCGGCCTCAGGAGTTACGCCAGTGTCAGGCAGGGCAGGCGATTGATCAGGTAAAGCTATACGGACACTATCCCAACTGGCAAACAGAGCTGGCTTTACCTGCGCCAGAGACTTCCCAGTTAGCTTACCTGCGCCAGACCATTATCCATGCCTGGGAACGCTGCCTCTGGCCTGTGGCGGGTCCGGTTCACCTCAATATCCCGTTTCGAGATCCTCTCATCCCATTCACGGATCCAAGAGTGCAGGCGCTTGCTCAGGACTTTGATCATCTCCAGTTCTGGTCAGGAATCAGAGCTGTTCAACCCTCTGTGGAAACATTGCTGGATCCGGCAGCCTGGAAGTTGTGGCAAGGGAAACCAGGGATTGTGCTTGCCGGACCTGCCTGTCCAAAAGATCCTTATCATTACAGTCGGGCAGTTGCAAATTTATCGAAGGCGTTGGGATGGCCCGTGCTGGCGGATGGGTTATCTCCCCTGCGCAACTTTCACCACCTGATCCCCTTTTTGATCAGCACCTATGACTTAATTCTGCGCCAATCCTCTCAGGCGGAATCTCTGGCCCCAGAGGTGGTGATCCAACTGGGAGCACTCCCCACAAGCAAAGAATTAAGATCCTGGCTTGCCGAAATTCAACCCAGCGCTGGGTGGTGGATGCCAGTGATCGCAATCTCGATCCCTTACATGGTCCCTGTCAGACGTTGCGGATCAGGGTAGAAAATTTCAGCAGGGAAAGCCCAGTCGAGAAACCTCCTCAATCTCTCGACCTCGACACCTGGCTGGCCGCGGAAGCAAGGACGCGACATCGGATCGAGCAAGGCTTTGTGGACCTGCCCCAGTTCACGGAACCCAAACTCGCCTGGATCCTGTCACAGTCTCTACCCGCTCACACCCCACTCTTCATTGCCAATAGCACCCCAGTTCGGGATGTGGAATGGTTCTGGCAACCCAATGATCTGCAGATCCAGCCCTTCTGCAACCGCGGAGCCAATGGCATTGATGGCACCCTCTCCACGGCTCTGGGCATTGCTCACCGCCACCGATCCACGGTCCTGCTCACCGGAGATCTGGCCTTACTCCACGACAGCAATGGCTTGCTGCTGACTCCTCACTTTCAAGGACATCTGACGGTTCTCCTGATCAATAACCAGGGCGGCGGGATCTTTGAGATGTTGCCAGTGGCGGAGTTTGATCCCCCCTTTGAAACATACTTTGCCACCCCCCAGCAGATTAACTTTGCCCACCTGTGCCAGACCTATGGTGTGGAGTATTACTTCCTGCAAACCTGGGAGCAGTTGCGATCCCTATTGAATCCCCTCCCCGAAACAGGGATCCGGGTCCTGGAGATCAAAACGGACCGCAAACAAGACGCAGCCTGGCGGAAACTGCATCTGGATCAGTTAGCGAAACCCTGAGCAGCCAGGGGTTGCCCCCACCACTAGAGATCAATAGTGGTGTTGCTTCCAGTAAGTCATCTAACCAAGTATTTCTCGAGTTGAAAGAGAAATACTCGTGAAGCCTGTCATTATCCATGCGCGCCAGCTAACTTCACCAATATCTGGAGTGGGAAGGGCAGGCTTTGCTCTTGCACTTGCAACTGGGAGCTCATGGCAACAACCTCGGGTCCCATGCACTATCAATTTGCTGGCCAGAGCCCCTATCCCGATCGGCTCATGAACAGGAAAAATGCAGCCACCAGCAGGATCAGGATCAGTAGGATCAGGCTCATGAGATCGGTTCTCCAGTTGTTGATTGAGTGAAACGTTCCAGCAGACCTCCCCCCAGGACTCGTTCGCCGTCATACCAAACAGCAGCCTGTCCGGGAGTAACTCCAAACTGAGGCTCATGAAAGCGGATCTGGGCTCGGGTCAGACTTCCAGCGGCATCCGCAAGTGGCATGACAGTGGCCGGTACGGGCGCAGAGCGATAGCGGATCTGAACAGCAGCGGTGATGGGTTCAGCAGGTAAGGGACAGGAGACCCAGTTCACCCTTTGCACCGTAGCTTCTGCCTGAGTCACTTCTTCCCGGGGTCCCACCACCACCCGGTTCATCGCCACATCAATGCGGGCAACGTAGAGGGGATAAGGAGCTGCGATCCCCAGACCCTTGCGCTGGCCGATGGTGTAGTGATGGATGCCCGTATGCCGACCCAGGATATTCCCCCGCAGATCGACAATATCGCCCTCCTGCTGTCCCAGATGCAGATCTAGAAAAGCTTGCATAGACCCATGCGCCTCGATCAAGCAGAGATCCTGACTTTCGGGTTTGTCAGCGGTGGCCAGTTGCAAGCGGGAGGCAATCTGACGGGTCTGGGCTTTGCTGCAATGACCCAGGGGGAAGTACACACCTGCCAGATGCTCCTGACTGAGGTCATAAAGGAAGTAAGACTGATCCTTGTTGCGATCTACTGCCCGCAGCAATTGATAGCGACAGGAAACCGGATCAAACTCCACCCGCGCATAGTGTCCCGTGGCAATCCGTTCAATGCCAAATTCTTCCTGCGCGTACTGCAGCATCGGTCCAAATTTCACCGCTTTGTTGCACTGAGAACAGGGTAAAGGTGTGATGCCATCCCCATATCCTGAGACTAAATAATCCACGATCTCCCGCTGGAAAAGCTCGCGGCTATCCACAATGTGGTGAGGAATACTCAGCTGTTCACAGATCATGGCCGCATCCACCATTCCCTCTGAGCAGCACTGTCCCTTTCCTTTCATCAGCCAGAGAGTTAAGCCGATCACCTCGTACCCCTGTTCACAGAGGAGAGCTGCGGCAGTCGAACTATCCACACCTCCAGACAACCCGACCACGATCCGTTGGGACGTAGGACCGTAATCAGAAGTGAGTGTGGGATCTGCTGTCTCTAAAGGGAACGGTGAAACTGACATGGCCCGAACTACATTGAGAAAATCCAGTTTAACGTATGAAAACATTCTTTTGGCAATTAAAAGTACTCAATAGGATGGTCATTTCGAGAACATCTGCGAAAAGTTAATGTTGGAAGGCAGTGGTCAAGGGGGTTTGAGGGGATGATCGGAAGAAGAACTCCTCACTATCGACAACTTGTGTGGTATCCAGGTTGTTGTGCGCCAGTCGGTCAGTAGGTAGTATTGCCAGATTTCATTCCAGTAACCAGTAGCTCGGCACTCCGATCTACCCTAAAGAAGTTCGGGTCTAGAGGTGCCGTCTAGGTCCAGCCTGGTTGCAGCTCCTCCTGGATCTGGTAGGTGCCAGGTGTCAAGTCAAAATGCCAGTTCCCCTGTTCATCGGTAATCGAGAACTCTTCCCCGTTATCGCGGATCCCGTTCTGTTGCGATCCGCACAGACATTTTCAGTGGCGCTGGATTATAAGGATACTTGCTCTACCTAGCTTTTAGATTTCATGAAAGTCAACCTATAGATGATAAAGAACCAAGATGCCATCTTCACTTCAGTTGTGGAAGCAGATCTTCAGTCTCTTCCTTGACAAAAAGCAACCTGGACAATATGGCAATCAGACATCAGATGGAAGACATAAGCAGTATCAAATCCCTCTCTAACAAGGAAAGTAGCTTAGGTAATCTCACGAGCCATGTCTGATTGCTATACATATGATTTCGCAGCAATCATCACAACAGCTTTTCAAATACTCGACAAATCAAGACATATGCAAAGACCTGGGACCAGTCACTAGAGCTGATAAAATTGGAGGGTTGCGCAAGGAGCACTTGCAACTCCACAAGAAATGATGTTACCTTAGTATATGTCATAGTGAAAATCACAGGCTTAGACAATTTCCTGCCAATCCCTGCGGCGCTTATTTCCTTATCTGAGGCTCTATTTTTACAATAAATTAATGCCGCAGTTTTACTATAGAAAGGATCAACATAATGGCACAGCATTACAATCCAGCTTTAAGTGAAGAGCCCATGTATAAAACTGCCAATGTAATTTCCTCAGGGGCAAGAGAAACCCTGTTGGGATTGCTTCAGAAAAGTGGTAGATTAATACCGCCTTGTGAATATGATAAGGTGCCCAATTACGGAGTTATAGAATATCTTGATGATCCTATTGACTCAGAACCATTTATCCATGAAGAGGATGAATGATTTAGATCTGTGGTCAAAGGGTTCAAATTATTTATCGATCACTTTGATCACGTTAATTTCCTCTCAATCGTCCTTATTGCAAATAGTTTGGAGGAGGACTCATCGGAGGTGTAGTAAAAGTCTAAAGGATGAAATATGTTAGTGAATCCCAAGACAATGAGTCGAGCGGAGATAAATCAAAGTTATGAAAGTGGCAGACGTGACTATCGAGACTTAAATCTGAGACAAGTCGACCTGTCTGGTCTTCATCTGCAGGGGGTGAACTTCAGTGCTACTGATTTAAGAGAGGCTAATTTAAGCCAATCTGATTTGTGCGGTAGTACCTTAAGATATACCAATCTGAAAAATGCCAATCTTTCTGAAGCAAAGCTCCGTCACTCCAATTTGACGATGGCTCAGCTGAGTCAGGCAACTCTATCCTGTAGTGATCTCTACGGATCGGTTCTTCGTGGTGCTTATCTTAATCAAGCCAGTCTCAGGAATGCCATTCTTCAGTCTGTCGACTTAAGTGGAGCCCAGTTAGATGGGACGGATCTGACTGGGGCATCCTTTGATATTTACACAATCTTTCCAGAAGAATTCAAGCCAATTGCAGCTCAGATGATCTCGCTATAGATCTTGAGAAGCGGTCATATCTCTCAGGTTGTCTGGATCAACATAGTGACAAACCTCGTTCCTTTCACAAATCAGTGCCCAACCTGAAGGACTGAATTCAATAAGACTGTAAAGTTTATTCTGCACTAGAACTCCTCTATGATCTCTGGTCTGAGCAGAAACCCTTGTATTGAAAGCATGATTGCTCATGAATATTACCTACTGGTTAGCTTAAATGCGATTCTATGGATTATGCTGATTCTAACGTTCATTAATGCTCATCTTAAAAAAGTACACAAATCGATTTAATTGCCTCTGCTCTAGGTTGTTCAAATGTATGCCAGGCTAAGCTCAGCCTCTTACGTTAATGCCAAGCCCTGTTGCTTCCTCCAACTCTAGCAATCAGACATCAGATGGAAGGCGCAAGCAGACTCAAGTTCCTATCTATCAAGCAGATCAACCTCACAGATCTCATCAATCCTGCCTGATTGCTATATATCTGACCGCGATGAAAATGACAGATCGGCAGACTGCCCACTTACTTTCTGTTCAGGATCGGTTCTCTTCAACCAGACCTGTGGATACTGGTTTTAAATTCCTGACGCTGGTGGCTGCCCTGACGGTAGGGATTTTGCTTCTCAGCATTGCCTCTACCCTGACGGTTCAGGCATGGCCAGCGATCACAGATCTAGGCTGGAATTTTTTGGTGGGTACGCAATGGAATTCGGTACCGGGACGGGAAACCTATGGGGCTTTGCCCATGATCCTGGGAACCCTGGCCAGTTCAGGGCTAGCGTTAATGATGGCTTTGCCGCTGGGATTGGGAAGCGCCATTGCTCTGGCAGAGGATTTCTTGCCCCGTCCTGGCCGACAGATCGGTGTATTTATGGTGGAGCTGTTGGCGGCAATTCCCAGTGTGGTCTATGGTCTCTGGGGCATTTTTATCCTGATCCCTGCCCTGTTGCAGGTTGAGTCGTGGTTGCATACCCACCTGGGCTGGATCCCCCTGTTCAGTACCCCTCCCATGGGGCCGGGGTTGCTGCCCGCTTCTGTCGTACTGGCGATCATGATCCTGCCCATGATTGCAGCCATCTCCCGCGACACCCTCACTGCTCTACCTCAGGAGTTAAGACAAGCCTCTCTGGGGTTGGGAGCCACCCGTTGGGGGACCCTGTTGCGAGTGCTGATCCCTGCTGCTTTTCCAGGCATCTTAGGGGGAGTCATGTTAGCTCTGGGTCGTGCTCTCGGGGAAACCATGGCCGTCACCATGCTGATCGGGAATGCCAACCAGATCCCCCGCTCCCTTTGGTCTCCGACTAATACGATTGCTTCTCTGCTGGCCACCCAGTTTACCGAAGCTCGAGACCTACAGATCGCAGCCCTGATGTACGCGGCTCTGGTACTTCTGCTCATGACCCTGGGGATTAATGTTCTGGCGGATCTAATCGTGAGGCGAGTGAGGGCCCCTTACCTTGAGGGATGAATCTCCGGCACTGTTCATGCTGAAAAAGCAGCCTCGCAGTTTTCGTGCTCTGGTTGATCGTGGCTTGACCTTATTGGCCTCCCTCGCCCTGATCTTGACCCTGGCTCCTTTGGTGCTGGTCCTGATCTATGTGCTGATCAAGGGGTGGGGACGGCTCAATCTTGATCTGCTCACCCAATTGCCGCCGCCGCCTGGGTATCGTGACGGGGGGCTGGCCAATGCTTTACTGGGAACGTTGATCGTGGTGGGGCTGGCGGCGGCGATGGCTTTACCTGTGGGCATTCTGGCGGCGGTTTATCTTTCTGAATTCAGTCGCAGCCAGACCCTCAGCCGCTGGATCCGGTTTGCCACCAACATCCTCAGTGGTGTGCCTTCGATCATCATTGGGGTGTTTGTCTACGGGCTGCTGGTGCGGACTCAAATCACAGGTTATTCAGCCCTTGCCGGAGCGGTTGCCCTGGCGATCCTGATGCTGCCCACCGTGATCCGAACCACGGATGAAGCGCTGCAGCTGGTGCCTCAGGATTTGCGCTGGGCCTCTCTGGGATCGGGAGCCTCTGACTCCCAAACAATCGTGAGAGTGGTTTTGCCTGCTGCTGCTCCCGCGATTGCCACTGGATCCACCCTGGCCATCGCTCGGGCTGCAGGAGAAACGGCTCCCCTGATCTTCACGGCTCTCTTTTCTCTATACTGGCCGGGGCGGCTGTTTGAACCCATGGCCACCTTATCCGTCCTGATCTACAACTTTGCCACCATGCCCTTTCAACCTCAGCAGGAACTGGCCTGGGCTGGAGCCCTGATCCTGGTGATGCTGGTTCTACTGAGCAGTCTCCTGGCTCGCTGGGTCACACACAATCGGATGGCTTGAAAGGACAGCATCATGAGGCACACTCCACCCATGCCCCCGATCCTCTCCATTGAAAACGCCCATCTTTACTACGGCAAAACCTGTGCTCTGCGAGCTGTTTCGTTAACCATTCCCCCTAACCAGATCATGGCCTTCATTGGTCCCTCAGGCTGTGGTAAAAGTACGCTACTACGCAGCTTTAACCGACTTAACGATCTGATTTCTGGGTTTCGATTGCTGGGTCAAATCAGGTTTCAAGGTCAGGATCTCTATGCCCCTGATGTCGATCCGGTGGAGGTGCGCCGCCATATCGGCATGGTGTTTCAAAAGCCAACACCCTTTCCTAAATCGATCTTTGACAATGTGGCCTATGGAGCACGAGTCACTGATTACCGCGGAGATCTAAAGCAACTGGTAGAGCAATCATTACGGCGGGCTGCCCTCTGGGAGGAAGTGAAGGATCAGTTACATTCCAGTGGGCTTTCCCTCTCGGGAGGACAGCAACAACGACTTTGCATTGCCCGTACCATAGCCACGGAGCCAGAGGTGGTATTGATGGATGAACCCTGTTCCGCCCTAGATCCGATTTCTACCGCCAAGGTGGAGGAGCTGATCTTGAACTTGAAACAGAAGTACACCCTGGTGGTGGTTACCCACAACATGCAACAGGCTCAACGAGTTGCAGATCGAACCGCATTTTTTAATGTAGAACCTTCGTCCTCAGGGGGAAAGGTGGGTTATCTGGTGGAGGTGGGTGAGACCCGACGAATCTTTGAGAATCCCACCCAGGAGATGACTCGAAACTATGTCACGGGTCGCTGGGGATAGTAGGCCAGCATCCGGTCAGGCAGCTGAGAGGAAGAAGCTGATGATGGCAACGGCCAGAAACACCCCAATCAAAGCGAAGGCAACAATAAACAACCAGAATTGGATGGTATAGATCACCTTCAGATTTCCCAGAGCTCGCATCAGGTATTTAATGTCATTTCCCTGAGTCTCCACCACCTTGTTGAAGGCTGCCGCCGCCTGCTGAGTCAAAACACCGATGATCACCAGGAATCCACCCTGCAAAATGCTGCTGAGCGCATCCCCCACAAGCGCCCCCAGTTCTCTCTGATTCTCGGCGCTGGCACCGGAGAGAACCGCCACAAATAAGCCCCCCACAATGGCCACCACACCGGAGATGATCCCCACATAGGCAACAAAATTCATGCGATTCGCTAACTGCTGGATCAATTTATTTTGAGACTGATCAAACTCGTAGGTTGGCGTGGGTAAAGACTCCGTCATGATCAACCCTCCTGAGTCTTGTTGAGAGATCCGTTAAAAAGACACGGCATTAATGAACACAGTTCTTGATCCAGCTTGATTATTCTGATCAAAGGCTGTGATTGTCAATGTCCAGGTTCCAGCGGGACCCAAGGGTGGGATCTCAAACCCAATCGTGTCGTCACTGGCACAAAAAGTGGCACCGCCAAAACAGCTGCCAAAGTCTGTGGCATTAAGGCTGAAGAAAGCAGTGATCTGTCCGAGGGGGTCGATCGATTCAATCTGTAAGTAATCAAAACTAGGGGCTCCGGCAGGGGTGCGCACCTCCACATCCAGGAGAACCGATTGGCCGAAAGCGAGGGTGGTAGGGGGACTAAAGATAAAAACGCTGGGGGCTTGATTTGGTGGACTCACAAACGTGCTGCCCTCGTCATCCCCACAACTGAGTAAGCCTGTGGCGATCATGCTAACTAATGAGACTGTGGCAACCCGCTTCAGCATAGAGGCCTCAAGCTGTGAATCCGCAAGACCAGGTTACCATAAACAATTTATTACAGTTCGTAACTGCTAGTTTCATTCCTATGTGGCCGCAGCCAGTCAGACATGCGTATGAAGTAACAGTTAGCCCTAGATCATGATAATTTGCACGAAAACAAAGCTCCTGCCGTTCCTGTCTGTTGAAGTACTGGAGTAAGCTATTTCTAGTGGGTGCTTACCCCATTTCCTACTCACCTGAGGTATGACCTTGGTCTGCATGGGCCACAGACACTTAGGATTGCTGGAGTTCACTAGATAGGGAAACGCTGTATAGTTGACTGAGAATATTTTATGAACCACTTAAAGTTCTACTGGAGTCCAGAAACCCAGCACTTTGCCTGCAACGGGGAGGAACTCATTGGCCATGGCTTTATTCAAACGGATCCAACCCATGATCTGGTTCACCTGCTGGTGGCAGCCAACGGCAATTTGCACTGGCAACCCAGTGACAATCGAGATCAGACTTGTTTTGCCGAGTACAATGCGGTGTTACTTGAGCATATTTTGACCAACACTTTTTACGTTGCGCTGCAGGGAAGTCAGGACACAGAAACTATTGTGCCTCAAGCAACAAAGTATATGCGCTGGTTTGTTTCTGAGCACTATACTCCATTCCCTGTGAATGAAAAAGCTGCCTATCTTAACTTTTCTGAGCACCTTAATACTGATCTGATTGTTCGTCTGTCTCCCTACTTTTTTGCGATTAAGTTTGTGGAGTATGTTAATCCTGAGTTCCGGTTTGTCGAGTATGATTTTGAGTTTACTTCTGAAGATGATCCGGTTTTAGACGAGAACCCTGCGGTCATGATGCCCGAACATCTCCTGGAGCTTTTAGTCTCCAAAGATACCTCAAGAAAGTCTCTTCAAATCTCAGAAAATACTGGAACTGAACTGGAGAAAGATCAGAAGGAGGAAGTCCCCCCCTTTATTCCCATTGCCCAAGAGATCCTGAGGACACAACTCCATCAATTGAGTGTTTATACCCCAAGGACCCAGAAAAATCGATCGAAAGCCAGAAAACCTGCCCATCAATATGGTAAAGGGTTTGGTTGAAATGGGGGCTGTGATCCCAAGTCTTGGGATTGGGACTCTGGTATTCAGCAGAATTTCACGATTACCCAAACTTAACAGCACCTGCTTTTGGGTCGAGGAGTGCTTAACTTTCTAGAGATCTTAACCAGCCAAAAAAGCCCCGTAAAAAGTTTTGTAGTCCCTGATTCTTGGCATATTTTTGTTTGCTGAGTTGCAGGGCTGCCTTGGCATTGACTTCTGAGAGGGTGGGATAAACGTGGATCCCCGTCAGGGCAGAGACTGGCAATTTGTAGTTCATGGCTAGCACGATCTCATGTAACAGCTCACCCGCTGAGGGCCCGACAATCGTGGCTCCCAGGATCTGACCATTTTGACGACAAATAATCTTACTAAACCCCTCGGTTTCTGCTTCCGCCTGACCCCGATCGACCTCGGCAAATTCATGTTTGAGCACAGCCACATCCCTGCCGTACTGTTCACGAGCTTCGGCTTCCGTTAACCCCACCCGAGCCAGTTCAGGATCGGTAAAGGTGGCCCAGGGAATCACCCGGTAGTTAACGTTGCTGCGCAAAAAGCCCAGGAAGTTGGGGATGAGGACAGCATTTTTGAGGACGGTTACAGCCTCAAACCCCGCCACATGCGTAAACTGGTGGCCTCCGATCACATCGCCACAGGCAAAGATGCGAGGATTGGTGGTCTGCAGTTTGCTGTTGACCTTAACGCCCTCACGGTCGTACTTCACCCCAGCCGTATCCAGGTTTAACTCCTCGACATTGGGGACGCGACCCGACGCCACCACAATCTCATCGACAGCGATCCGCTTGCCACTTTTGAGCAGCAAGTGCTTTTTCCCTTCATGCAGTAGGGCCTGAGCCGCTCGATCCTGGTTAATGATGGCAATGCCTTCTGCTTCCAATTTCTGCTGTACGACCCGGGCCGCCTCTGGATCCTCTTTGGGCAGAATTTGGGGTTTGCTTCCCCCGATTAAGGTGACGCGCACGCCCAGGCGAGCCAGAGCTTGACCCAACTCGCAGCCGATCGGACCGCCACCGACCACAGCCACAGATTCGGGCCGATGTGTCAGATCAAAAATCTTTTCATTGGTCAGGAACCCCACGTCCTGCAAACCCTTTACGTCAGGGATCTGGGGGCGAGATCCGGTGGAGATGACAAAGGAGCGGGCACGGTAGCGGGTGCCGTTCACTTCAAACGTTTTGCGATCCACAAAGCGGCCACTGCCAAACACCAGCTCAACCCCCAACTTGCGAAAGCGATCCGGAGAATCCGCATGATTGGCAATAAAGTCCTGGGCTCCCTTGATGTGGTGATAAACCTTCAGGTAGTCGATGTGGATGCCAGATCCATTGAGGCCAGAATTGAGCACCAGCCCAGACTGAGCCGCCTGTCGAACCTGGTGAGCCAGATGGGCCACATGGATCAGAGATTTACTGGGGACGCAGCCATACCAGAGACAGTCTCCCCCGATGCGGTGTTCCTTTTCTACCAGGAGGACTTTTGCCTTTAACTGGGCGGCAGCACTGGCCACAACAAGGCCGCCAGAACCTCCACCAATGACAATGACATCATAGGGAACTGCCATAAACCACCTGCGTCATGTGATGTTTCTGGGCCTAATTTACGCTATGTGTCTGAGTCTAGGCTGAATTTGGGGTTGAGTCGACACCATGACCAGATGAGAGAGAGGAGTTTAGGGTTGGTCCCACCGTTCAGCGGCGGCAGCAGGGGTGAGTTGGATCGTGGGTACCGTTGGGCTGCTGAGATCAATGTAATCAATCTCAGTAGGATCATAGTTAAAGTAACTTTTTAGATCCCGCATCTGGTTGAGGGTTGCAATCTGATCCTGGATCTGATCAGTCAAGACACCAAAATGCACTTTGCCAATGGCAGTTTCCAAATGCAAGGTATCTCCAGACCAGTCGATACTGTGAATGGCAATCGTTGATGCCTGCAGAAGATTGAGAAGATTGGCCCATTTCTCTGGAGGGTGTTGCTCGCAACCAAAGAGAGTTAAGGACGGCAGGGAAGGATTTTGGATCTGGGGGGGAGAAGGTGGGAAGGAAAACCAATGATCCCTGTCGATCGACAAATCCGGGAATGCCATTAACCGTGCAGCGGGCCACGGGCTGTCGCTCCTCCACCTGAATATCCAGTCCAGCAGGAATCAGGCGACGGTGAACCACGACCGACAGAAATAGGCTGGCCCGCGCAGAATCCAGATCACTGGCCACGGGCAGGCGAGGTTGGGATCCCTGCAACAAGACCTGCTCCAGGGCTTTCGGTTGGATATGCCAGAGGTTGAGGGGTAGCTGCAGCGAGAGCTGGTTTTTGATCTGCTGATCACTCAGCAACTGGTTGCCTTCAACTTCAATTTGCTCAAGACGGCGCAGTTGCCAATAGGGTTGACGGACCAGTAACGTCAGGGTGCTGAGCAAGGCGAGGGTGGCACTGAACCGCCATGAACCCATCCAAAAGTTAGTCCGACGCCGCTGCCGCAGACGTTGACGCCTTTGCATCAGTTGTTCACGGGTGGGTGCTGCAACCTGGGACATTCCAGAACGGTCTTCTCCTGGGGATTCGCGGACCGATCGCCACTTATTCAATCACAAATATCCTGAACTGAGTTGGACTTCAGTACTCAGGAATACTTCTGTTCGCTCGGGTGGCTTAATCAATGGCCTCCAGCTGATCAACCCGAAACCAGATGGGGGGAGTAGGAACCACGCCAAACTTCACCAGCGCGTAGTCATTTTCCGTCTCTACCACTTCTCCTTTAGCGGTGAATACATAGTCGGGAATTTTAGGATCGTTGGCCAGTGCCTCCAGGCTGTTGGCCATTTTTTCGCGAACTGCTCGCACCAGACTTCCCCGTTTCATTGCCATAGTGATGCTAGCCCTTCGATGAGTAACTTCACGAACTGAAACACATGTTACACAAAACGGTGGCGGAACTCAAAGGTTAGATCCACACGTCCACGGCGGAGCATGGCTGGATCCAGCCGTTCTGTTGTGTTGCAGGTGAGGAGGACCACCACCTGGGGTTGCAGCACCGCCTCACTCAGATCTCGCACGCTCTGGTAAAGAGTCCCATCCAGCAGGCTGAGGATATGTTCAGTTTTGTTGCCCAAACGACCTGCCTGAGAAGCCCGATCCTGAGCCAGGTTGTCGGCTTCGTTGATGATCAGACAAATGTGCTCAAGGTACCCTGGGGGCACAAAATGCTCCACGGCATCGTGATCCAGAATAAAAACCACAAAACCTCTAGGGGTAAGAACCTCATGGGCCAGTGCTTGTGTCCAGGCTGTTTTGCCTGTGCCTGGTTCGCCGTGGACCAGCACCGCGAGGCGTTGATCCGTCAGGACCCGTTGTTGCACCGTGTCGGTAAACCCCTGAATATCTTCAGGAAAACTACTGAGGGGAAAGGCGCTCTGGACCTGACCCACCTGGCTCTGATAACCACTGAGCATCACAGCCAAATTTTTGGTGGCCTGCTTTACCCAGGGGCTGAGATCCTTGCCGATGAGAGTCAATTGTTTCTGGCTGGCTTTCATACGGCGAATTTGTAACCAGATATCATGGGTCTGCCAGTAGGCCGAAACCAGACCCAGGCTTTCCAGTTGCTCCCAGCCAGCAAACCGTTCGACGGGATAGTAAAAGTGACGATCGAAAAAGGTTTGCAGAATCCGATCCGGGGGGCCAAGGGTGGCCAGAACCTTCAGTACCGCCACTTCCTGCAACCGATTGAGAACATAATGGATGGGGATCTGATCCCTGCCAATGTCCTGAATTACCGGAGATTCGCTACTTAAAACCTGATGATAGTGGTAGTCCGGACCCGCAGGGGGAGGGGTGATAAAGTCCCAGAATTCACTCATCTCATAGCGGCTATTTTCAGAAAATATATGCAGCACGTTTGCCCACCATGTGTATTCTTTGCGACCTAACGTATCCGCCACATCACTGCATACATCCAGAAGCTGTTGAGTCAGTTCCCAGGGATCACGGCTGATCAATTGCCAGAGATAGGGAAGATCCAGTTCGCGGTAAAGGGGACGCCATCCCGATCCCAGCAGAGTTTGACTGTTGGACTCGCGGTAGGTGGCGGACTGATTGCGACTATCGGAGTACAGAGATGACATAGCCAGGGAACCAGACAACGATGAGAACGCATGAGAGCAGTCAAGGGTTAAGAATAATTTCTTTTTCTGAGATGGCATCAGCTTGCCATGCCTGCAGGGAATTCAAGGCCCAGATCTGCTGCGCATAAGCTTGTTGCAATGGAGGGAGGATCACGCCATAGGTCCGAAAACGCGAGACCACAGGCGCATACATGGCATCGGCAATGGAAAAGGATCCAAATAAATACCCGCCCACCTGACCAAACCGTTCACGACAGTCCTGCCAGATCTGGAGAATCCGATCAATATCCGCCTGGACACCTGGGGCTCGTCCGGTGTCTGGGTAAGTAGCACGCAGATCCATCGGCATATGAGTGCGCAGCTTGGCAAAGCCGGAATGCATCTCGGCACTGACGCAACGGGCGTAAGCTCGAGCAGTGGGATCCAGAGGCCACAGCCCCGCAGCAGGAAAGCATTCTGCCAGATATTCGGCAATGGCTAGAGAATCCCAGATCACTTTTGAGTGGTGCAGAAGCACTGGCACTCGAGCGGACGGAGAATAGCGGGCAATGTCCGCCTGCGTGGTTGGGGTATCGAGGGGAATCCGGATCTCTTGAAAGGGTTCCCCCGTTTGTTTCAGGATCAGCCAGGCCCGCAGTGACCAGGAGGAATAATTCTTGTTGCCGATTACCAGAGATAGATCAGGCATTAATCAAAAAGGCAGTGAGATGATTGTGAACATGATATTTCAAGATGCGGTTTTTGCCCTTTCTA
>JAAUUJ010000082.1 GCA_012030715.1 Synechococcaceae cyanobacterium SM2_3_1
AGGCGGTCGGGCTGATGAGCTCGGGGTGGGGAGCGGGCTCAGGCGATTCAGGCTCTTTGTTTAAGGCGGGAGGAGGAGAAACAGAAGCTGAGGATCTGAGGGGACTGGGGGAGGGAACTGAAGTTGAAAATTTAACCAGTTTCTGCCAGGTGCGCACGGAGAAAGCAGAATCTGAATTGACCACCTCCCAGCCTGAAATTCTGGCAGGGGTCCCAACGGGGGAGGGGCGTGCGGATCCTCAGCACCCTCAGGCCGATTGACCTCAGATTCGGGTAGGGACTCGGATGCTGGCGTTGATCGCATCTCAGGGTGAGCAGGTGGGGTTTCGACGGCTTTACAACTCACTGTAAAGGTCAAGCTAGCAGGCAAGATGGTGCTATCGGTAGGGTGTAAAGTCAGCATTCCCACCAGATCTCCATTCCAGGCAGTGGAGGGGAGGGGAACCGGCAGACTGAACACGGCGGTTTTGGACTCGACTGGAAATCGGATTGCCCGTTCGGTTTCAAAAATTACTTCCTCCTGGGCATAGAGCCGTGCTTCCAACTGTCCGGGAGATCCAATCCGACCTGTCAGGACTAACCGATCACCGGGGCCCCTTGCAGCTGATTGTGGAGCAGAGAAAAGCTAGCGGTTTGTTTTGCTTGTGCCTCCAGGGGAGCAACCGCGGATTCAATCATTTCAGCTGGAGGTAGGATGGCTTCAGATAGATTGCTTTCAATGGGGTTCAGAGTGGGAGAGGGTAAATTGACTGAACTCTCTTTTTCTGCTGCCTCAATCACAAATTTTCTGCCTTCTTGAAGCGCATTCACCGGCAACACCCGCAGGCTTAAGGTGTCAAACTTCCCCTCTCCAAATAACTCGGCAATTAAATCTGCATCATGACAGCGGAACTCCCAAACACCAGGGGCTAGAAGCGTGGGGGGCAGGATCACAGCAATACCTTCATCATTGGTGCGCACCAGCCGTTGTTCATGCCGTACCCCCATGCCAGGCTGACGTGCAGGCAGCGTATCGCCATTGGTTGTGGGCAGCGGGTACTGATCAATGTCCACGGTGATCGTAAAGTGGGGTTGTGGCGATCCGGCAATCACGGTGTAGGTGCCCGCCATCAGGGTGCATCCTTCCGGGGGGACAGGCTGCCATTGATCGGTGTGGACATCTTTAACCCAGAAATTCATGCCTCTGTCTCCTGACTGGCAGTCTGCAGATAAGGGATCAGCTCCGTTTGTGTCATTGAAAACTGTTCCCCCGTTTGCAAATGCTTGAGTTGCACCGTTTGCTCCAGGGCTTCTGCCTCCCCCAGGATCACGGCCCAGTGGGCCCGACTGCGATCGGCTCGCTTGAACTGTTTGGCAAAGGCACTCCCACTTAAATCCAATTCTGTGATCCAGCCCGCCTGTCGCAGGTGTTGGGCCAGCCGTAGGGACTGCGCTTCAGCGGCCTCGCCTCTGGAAACAATATAGATATCAGCCGCAGGGGTACGACCTCCCTCCGGATCCTGTTGTTCCAGAAGCAGGACCAGCCGTTCCATGCCCAAAGCCCAGCCCACGGCAGCAGTTTCTGGGCCCCCTAGGGCTTGCACCAGGCCATTGTATCGCCCCCCTCCACACACTGTGCTCTGTCCTCCCAATGCAGCTGACTGAATTTCAAAGGCAGTGTGGGTATAGTAATCCAATCCTCGCACTAGACGGTGCTCCAGTTGATAGGAAATCCCCAGGGTTTGCAATTGTGCCTGTACCTGATCAAAATGCTGGCGAGAGTGGGCATTGAGATGATCCAGCAAATGCGGGGCCTGCGCCACAATCTCCTGAGTACGGGGATCTTTACTGTCCAGAATTCGCAGGGGGTTACGGGTGAGCCGATCCTGAGAATCGGGATCCAACTCTGAGGCGTAGGGGGTGAGATACTCCACCAGGGCCTGCCGATAGACCTGGCGATCCTCGCTGTCCCCCACAGAATTAATCAGCAGTTGCAGATCTCCCACCCCCAGAGCCCCCAGCAGATCCAGAGCCAGGGCGACTCACCTCCACATCTGCACGCGGATCTTCCGTGCCCAGAACCTCCAGCCCCAGCTGGTGAAACTGGCGTTGCCGTCCTGCCTGCGGGCGTTCATAGCGAAACATGGGACCGCGATACCAGAGCCGTTGCACATCCCCAGCTGCATAGAGATGGTGTTGCACGTAGGCCCGGACCACCCCTGCAGTATTCTCAGGGCGCAGGGACACCTCCCGCTCTCCCCGAGTCGTAAAGGAGTACATTTCTTTACCCACAATATCCGTTGCAGTACCGATGCCCCGTACGAACAGCTCGGTAACCTCAAAGATAGGAGTGCGAATCTCTTGATAGCGAGCCCGCTGCAAAATCCTACGGGCCTGATCTTCAATGCGCTGCCAGAGGCCCACCTCGCTGGGCAAAATGTCACGCGTACCCCGTACGGCCTGGATCTTCTCCATGTCTGATTCCATGCAACAGTGACTGCACCTACCCCCAGCAGTTTACCTGGGGCTGATGCATTACTTTATTGTCGATCCAGATGGTCATCGCCGCAGGCGGTTGAGATCAACTCGTTCTCGATGCCCTGAGTTTTAGCGGAAGTGCGCAATCCGATCGCCTGTGTGTTACTAAAAGGATCGGTCGATTCCGGTGCCCCTGCCTATGTCCGCAGAACCCACCGCTGCCGTTAACCCTCAATGGGATGCCCTGCAGCTGGATCCTGAACGGTTGACCCCAATGATGAAGCACTATGTGGAGCTGAAGCGGCAGTATCCGCAGGCGGTGCTCATGTATCGTTTGGGCGACTTTTACGAAACCTTTTTCCAGGATGCCCAGACGGTGGCCCAGGAACTGGAACTGGTGTTAACCGGACGAGAAGCGGGGGCAATAGGACGGGTGCCGATGGCCGGGGTGCCCCATCATGCCTTTGAACGCTATGCCGCTCAGCTGGTGGCCAAGGGCTATGCCGTTGCCGTTTGTGATCAGATGGAGCCAGCGGATCAGCGGGAGGGCAAGCTGGTGCGGCGGGAAGTCACGCGGGTGATCACCCTGGGACGGTGCTGGAGGAGGGCATGCTCCTCTCTCGCCAGAATAACTATCTTGCCGCAGTGGTGGTCCTGACTTCCCCGACGAACACTGGAGCCCTGGACTGGGGACTGGCCTACACGGATATCTCCACCGGGGAGTTCTGGATCACCCAATACCGCGAGGCGGGAACTGCCGATCAACCCGACCGACTCGTCCAGGAACTGATGCGACTGCAGCCTTCAGAAATCCTGATCCCGGTCACCGATCCCACCGGGCTAGGACTGTTGCGACCTCAGCAATACCGCGACCAACTTCCCCCTGGCCTACCCGCTCACTATTGCTACACGCTGCGGCCCCACCGTTTTTTTGACCTGGCGGAGGCACGGCAGGAAATCCTGCAAACCTTCCAACTGCGGACCCTGGAGGGACTGGGGGCGGATCAGGTGCCTCTGGGAGTCCAGGCAGCGGGGGGACTGTTGCAGTACCTGGGGGACACCCAAAAGGGGATGAACCTGCACCTGCAGATGCCTCGCACCTACCACATTACCGACTATCTGATTCTGGATCAGCAAACGCGGCGCAACTTAGAACTGCTGCAGACGGTGCGGGAAGGCACATTGCATGGATCCCTGCTCTGGGCTCTGGATCGGACGCGCACCGCGATGGGAGGACGGGCGCTACGCCGCTGGTTACTGCAACCTCTCCTGAAGCTCCAGCAGATTCAGATGCGCCAGAATACACTGGCAGAGCTGGTGGAAAACGGTCACTTACGCACTGATCTGCAGGCGCTGCTCAAAGCTATTTATGATCTGGAGCGACTGGCCGGAAGAGCTGGATCGGGGACCGCTCATGCCAGGGATCTGGTGGGGTTGGGGCAGTCCCTGAATCGGTTACCGGGGATCGCTGAATGCGTGGAAGATGCAGAAACCCCTTTTTGCAGCAGTTACAGGCGGTAGATCCGGTGCTGGAACAGTTGGCTGGCCTGATCTTATCTACCCTGGTGGCCACACCGCCCCTGATTCTGACGGAGGGGGGACTCATTCAAGCGGGGGTGGATCCGCAGCTGGATCAGTTGCGGCAACAGGTGGAGGCGGACCGGCAGTGGATTGCCAATTTAGAAAAAACAGAGCGGGAGCGCACGGGGATCAATACCTTAAAGGTGGGTTTTAACAAGGCCTTTGGCTACTACCTCAGCATCAGCCGCGCCAAAAGTCACCAGGCCCCATCGGATTATCTGCGCAAGCAAACCCTGACGAATGAAGAACGCTACATCACCCCTGAGCTGAAGGAACGGGAATCCCGGATTCTCAATGCTCAAACCGATCTGCACCAGCGGGAATACGAATTATTTCTGGATCTGCGGCAGCGGGTGGGGGCTGAGGCGGATCGGATCCGGGAAGTGGCCCGGCACCTGGCGGCGGTGGATGTGCTGGCGGGTCTGGCGGAGCTGGCGGTCTATCACCACTACTGCCGTCCTCAGATCACCACTGATCGTACCCTGCACATCGTCAAAGGCCGACATCCGGTGGTGGAGCAAACCCTACCCACAGGCCTGTTTGTCAGCAATTCCCTCACCCTGGGAACGCCCAGGTCTGCCGATCTGATGATCCTGACCGGGCCCAATATGGCTGGCAAATCCACCTTTTTGCGCCAGGTGGGGCTGCTCCAGATCATGGCTCAGATGGGGGCGTTTATTCCGGCAGAGTTTGCTGAGCAGGGCATCTGCGATCGCATATTTACGCGCGTGGGGGCAGTGGATGATCTGGCCACGGGGCAGTCCACCTTCATGGTGGAAATGAATGAAACCGCCAACATCCTCAATCATGCTACCGAGCGCTCGCTGGTGCTGCTGGATGAGATCGGGCGCGGCACCGCCACCTTTGATGGCCTATCGATTGCCTGGGCGGTGGCAGAACACCTGGCCAATCCGATCCGCTCGCGCACCATTTTTGCCACCCATTATCACGAGCTGAATCAACTGGCCTCTTTGCTGGAGAACGTGGCCAACTTCCAGGTGGTGGTTCAGGAACTGGCAGATGACATCGTGTTTCTGCATCAGGTGCAGGCTGGTGGAGCGGATCGATCCTATGGCATCGAAGTGGGACGCATGGCCGGGTTGCCCCCTCAGGTGATCGAGCGCGCCAGACAGGTCCTGAAGCAGGTGGAAAAACACAGTCGGATCGGTCTGGGTCTGAGGCTTTCCCCGTTGGAAGCGGCAAACCCGGAGGCGGATCAGCTACCGCTCTTCACCCGCGACAGGGAGTAAAGCTACTGCAAGGCCCGAAACAGACCAAAGGAAGAGGTGTAGCCATGCAAAAAGGTCCTGCCCCCCACAGGTCCGATCTCACCGTTACAGAAAAAGCCCCCCAGCGGCATTTCCCCTAGCAGATCCTTAAACTGACGGGAATCAAAATCCGGTTCATTGTACAGCTGCTCCCCCCGACCTAGACAGGCAAACATCAGGGCAGCTGCCGGACGATTGGGTTGAGTGCCCTGTTCCTGGCGGTAGCGTTGCAAAATCCAGCGCAGATCCTCAGCCGAGGTGGCAGCGTCGCGGAGATGAAACTGCACGGTTTGTCCAGGCCGGATCCGATCCCCAATGGCAATCGCGCCGGAGCGGGGATCAATGCCCAGAATCACGCGGATGAGAAAATCCCCCTGTTCGGGCTGCAACTTAAACTCGTCCATTAACAGCCCCAGAAACAGCGAGTGTCGCACCAGTTCCTGATCATCGGGATGCAGCCTGGCCACCATATCCTGTAGGGTTTGTAGAGGTGAGGCATCATCGAGTCCCAGGATCAGATTTCGCTCCGCCGCCGTGACCAGCATCGGTTCTCCAATGGGCCGACATCCCTGAGCCACCACCGCCTCCACCGTAATGTTGCCGGAGAGGGCCATTCCTACGACCCCAGAACGGTAGGTTTGAAAGGAGCCGCCAACCTGGTTACCCCCCAGAAACAGAACATTATTCCCCGCCCGTCCACCACTGGCCAGGCCCCCCACCTTGATCGCGCCAGCATAGGCATAATCTAGGCCCTGCACCAGTTCAGCGATACGGGAACTGAAACCATCCGCCAGCAGAATGAAGTGAGGATTGGCCTGCGGTGAAACCCCGATCAGATCCACCCATCGATCCGGGGCAGCATCCAGATCGGGGAGCTGTTCACTCTCTAGATGAAAGGTATGCAGGTTTACATCGGGCAGCACCGCCAGCGTCAGAGAAACCGCAGGACCATCTTCAATTTCGCGACCATCCCCGACAATGCCCCCTCCCGAGCAGCCAATTAAGAGATCCACCGGCAATAAATCCTGCAAGAGCGGCATCACCCGTGAATATTCACTGGCAAAGGCTGATGACAAAAATAAGATCCCCAGGTGAGGACGCAGATCTGCGACCGCTGGCATCACCAGATTGGGAAGTGACTGGATCTCAGCCCCCTGGGTTTTCCCGACCAACACTGCCTTCATCTGGGCGGTTCGCAGCCGTGATTGGGCCTGATCCACTACGTCACGTAGAGCAGATTCTAGAGAGGGATGAGTGGAGAGGGCATTCGACCACTGCATTGCAAAACCTAATTGTGAAAGCTACCTATAGCTTAATCCTTCCCCAAAAAGGGAGAAAGCCCCCAGCGGGTTAGCATGGGAAAGCTCGCTGTTGCGGTTAAATTAGGCTGGAGCGGGGTGATCGACACATAATTTTCCTGCACGGCACGAATATCGCAGTTGGGATCAATGCCATCGTTGAGAACTTCTCCTGCCAGCCAGTAATAGATCTTGCCACGGGGATCCAGCCGCTTTTCATAGATGTCAGTATATTTACGGATACCTAATGGGGCGATCACAGCGCCACGGATCTGGGCAGTTGGTACCGCTGGTACATTAATGTTGAGAAGGGCCAATTCGGGCAGTGGGTTATGGTGCAACTTCTGCAGAAATGTGACAATGAAGTCTGCAGCAGGTTGAAAGTCCTCTCCCCCCCAACTGGCCAGACTCACCGCCATACTGGGGATCTCCTCCATCAGTCCTTCCATCGCTGCCGAAACAGTGCCTGAATAGAGGACATCCGTCCCCAAATTTGATCCTTGGTTAATGCCCGAGATCACCCAGTCGGGCTTGGTTTCCATCAGTCCATCCATCCCCAGCTTGACACAATCTGAAGGCGTACCCGTGCAGGACCAGGCCTGAATTGAGGGAGCAAAGCCTTCAGTTATCGGATCAGCGCGCAGGGGTTTGTGCATGGTCAGGGCATGGCCAGTTGCCGATCGTTCGCGGTCAGGAGAGACCACCGTAATCCGATAGTCCGATTGCTGAGCCAGGGTATTGGCCAGGCAGCGCAGGCCCGGCGCCAGGATGCCATCATCATTGCTGATCAAAATATTCACAGGAACTCCTAGAGCAATCAGACATCAAATGGAAGTCGCAAGCCAGGCACCTATCCTATCTATCGAGAAGAGCAACTTCATGAGTCATGCCTGAACGCTAGGCAACCCAATCGTCCTGCTCACTTGCCTTTATTCTAGGCATAGGAAGAGGGTTAGAAGAGAGGAGTCTGGCGTGTTGATCTCTGACTCAAGTGGGGTAAGCTAACTGAATCTCAATCGTTAACTTTGAAAAACTGGACTGAAGTGAAGGTCTTCCTATGCATCGACGTGCTCTGATTACTGGAATCACGGGTCAGGATGGATCATATCTGGCCGAGTTACTGCTGGAGAAGAACTACGAAGTTCATGGGATCATCCGTCGATCCAGTACGTTCAATACAGATCGCATCGATCATTTTTATGTGGATTCCCACGATCCGAAAGCGCGTATGTTTCTCCACTACGGCGATCTGACCGATGGCACCACTCTCCGGCGGATCCTGGAGCAGGTGCAGCCGGATGAGGTCTACAACCTGGGGGCGCAGTCGCATGTGCGGGTGAGTTTTGATGCCCCTGAATACACCGTCGATGCCGTCGGCATGGGAACCCTGCGTCTGCTGGAGGCGATTCGCGATTACCGCCACCGTACCGATCTCGATGTTCGCTTTTACCAGGCGGGCTCCTCAGAAATGTTTGGTTTGGTGCAGGAGGTGCCTCAGCGGGAGACTACTCCTTTTTATCCTCGCAGTCCCTATGCCTGTGCCAAGGTCTACGCCTACTGGCAAACCTTAAACTACCGCGAAGCCTACAACCTCTTTGCCTGCAACGGCATTTTGTTTAACCACGAATCCCCCCGACGGGGAGAAACCTTTGTGACCCGCAAAATCACCCGAGCCCTGGCCCGGATCCTCAAGGGACAGCAGGACCGCCTCTATCTGGGCAATCTGGATGCCAAACGGGACTGGGGATATGCCAAAGATTATGTGGAAGGGATGTGGATGATCATGCAGCACAGTCAGGCGGATGATTTCGTCCTGGCCACAGGGGAAACCCATACGGTGCGGGAATTTGTGGAACGGGCCTTGGGAAGTGTGGGGCTGGAGTTGCATTGGCAGGGGGCCGGGGAAACCGAAAAGGGAGTGGAGGCCAGGACAGGCCGGATCCTGATTGAAATTGATCCTCGCTATTACCGCCCCACCGAGGTGGATCTGTTGCTGGGAGATGCCACAAAGGTAAACCAAATTTTAGGCTGGAAACCCCGGATCAGCTTTACAGAACTGGTTGAGCTCATGGTTGCTGCTGATCTGCAGGCTCTGGGATTGGAGCCCTCAGAACACATGCAAGCCTTGAACGGCAGACCGATCCAGACCCTGGACCGGGCATTTATTCGGCCACAGGTGGGAGCCCAGCACGAGTAAAGGTTCTGGAGGTGCATCTGTCTCCCTATCCATGGCAGTAGCTAGATCCTCAACCGAAGTAGAACAAGATCAACCTGAATGACTGCATCTTTGCGAACATGCGCATCGGAAGCAACAGGTTATTATCTGGCGAGACGTGATCAATCTGCCAGGGATCTTCAGATGAAACTCCACCGCCATCTTCTTGTCCTTGCCTCAGGACTGGCTTTCGCCGAAGCTGCTCATGCCCAATCTTTGCTCAATGGGATCGTGCGGGGTGTGATTGATGGAGATAACTTGCTGATTGAAATCAATGGAGCTATTCGAGAGGTCAACCTCGCCTACATCGTGCCTGCACCGGGTGAGTCGGCAGCTCAATATCTAGAAGAGCTTCTGCCAATGGGAACACCCGTGCAAATTGATGTAGCCTTTACCCTGAGCACGGGTCGCATGTACGGCTACGTCTACCAGGCAAATGGTCTGGTGAACAAACAAATGTTGGAGGGGGGGCAATCTCTCATCTATCGTGCCTCCCCGAATGGGGTGATCCAGAGCTGGTATCAAGAGGCGCAAACCACTGCTCAGGTTGCCGGATTGGGTTACTGGCAGGGATCCTCAGCGTTATTAGGCTCACCACAATCGAATTCATTGATGCCTGCAGCTTCTTATGTAGGAGTAGGGACACTGGTGCTGGCAGCTGTTGGCGTCGGTTTATTTAAGCTGCACAACTATTTGCGCAAACGCCCAACCCACCCCAAGCAAAAATTGTCACAACTACAGCGATCTCTGGAATCCAGTCTGAGTGTACAAAAGCAGCTGGAGCGGGATCTGGCTACAGGGCAGCAGAAAGTAGAGGAATGGATGGCAAGAGCCAAAGAAGCTGTCCAGCAAAATGATGATAATCTTGCCCGGACGGCGCTGGTGCAAAAACGACTGGAGGCCGAAAAAGCTGAACAGCTACGCATGGATTTACAACAGGTCAGTCAGCAGGTCACCGAAATCAGAACCAGTATTGACCAGATTCAGAACCAAAAGTATTTTCACTAAATCGATGCCGGGGGTCTAACCTAACCAAGTATTGTGATCACCTCCCTGTGTAGTTGGATGAGAAAATGCTAAGAGCCCGATATATAAATCTTCATCTCGACATCAGATGAAGTTTTCTTTCACTAGTCATCCTCTACTACAGCAGGATATTTCCTGGGCAGCATACACCTGTACACCGCAAGTGTGCATCTCACCACCACTATCATCCCTGTTTGATCGGTTCAGCAGGAATTGAGGGGTTCTTTGTGTGCGCGGCTGGAGATCCTGGTTTATCGACACTTCAGTTCAGGACATCATCCCCATGAAAATCCGTCATCTTGCTCTGGTTGCGATTGCTACTGCACTCAGCCTGGGTACCGTAGGCACCGTTCGTTACGGCTTCAACCTTTCCGCCGTTGCTGCTCCCTGTGCAGCTAAGCCCTGTGCGGCCAATCCTTGTGCAGCTAATCCTTGTGCAGCTGCCAATGTTGAAGAAGCTGATGTTGAGGCCGTTGCCAATCCCTGCGCCGCAGTCAAGCTAGGTGTTGTTGAAGAGGGCGGCAAAAATGTGATCAACCTGACTCAAGCCCCCTGCCAGTTTGTGGAGTCTGAGGGTGAACAACTTGATTTCACCACCACCTCTGCTGAGGACTGCAAAAAGATCAATAGTGAAACTGCCGACAGTCGTACTGCTCAACCCCTCACTGTGCCTGCAGGTGACTACACCTTCCGGGTCACCAATGAAAACGTGCCTTACGAAGTTGGTTTCTACCTGCGCGGAGCTGGTTTGGGCGGTCTGACCCTACCCAAAGTCAGTGGTGGTGGACTGTTTGAGGGTGAAACCAAAGAGTACGAGGTTTCTCTCAAGCCTGGTGAGTATGTCTACAGCTGCCCCCTTAATCCTACCCTGCGCTACCCCCTGACCGTGACTGCAAACTAGTCTCCTTGGAAACCTCCATAGTCTGACTCAAGGATCCTGACTCCTGTTGGGATCCTTTCTTGCTGATCAAATTCCGTCAGATGGCTGATGCTATTTCCGCAATAACACAGTCGAAGCGTGACTTAGATCACAGAGAAAATAGAGTCATTGGATTCAAGCCTTTGCCATGATGCTTTTCTCACCCCTGCAACCTCTACGTCAATGGGTGAATCACATTGAAATTCGGGAAGCCAGGATTGCTGAGCAGATCTGTCGCCTCGTCCCTGGACAATGTCCATTTGAACGAGATGTGACGCTGGCCGGAAAGGTGCTCTTTCACATTCCCCCCCTTTGCAAGCTTAATCCTCTGTATGAGGAACTGGTGGGCTTAAGATTCCGTGCCCTGACGTATCTGGCTGAGAGTGGGCAAACGAATCGGACTCACCTGGCTGCCTGAAGATCGTCCAAGTCTTGAATTAAGGAGTCCAGCGATGATATAAAGCGCTATGAAATGCTTTTGTGAGAATACTCCATACATTTCTAGCTACGAAAAGCTGAAGAGTTCTTCTCTCAGAAACCACTCAAATAGCCACTTGACCATCTTAAAGCGCTTGCAGAGATGCCAGTATTTCCTCAATATATTCTTGGCTTGTAACCAGATATCCTCCATTGGATTTTGTTCCGGCGCATAGGGGGCAAGTTGGATACAGGTCACCAGCCATTCCTACTCATTTCTCTCTTCATTAAAGCAAACGTCTCAGGCAAGCGTATGAACTGAAAGAAGAGCTTTGCAGTATTTTCGAGAGGGTGATAACTGTAGAGGAAGGAAAGAGTCAGATAGTCGGGTGGCTAAACAAAGGGCAACGGATCTATTGCGATGCGATTAAGACAACTAGGAATCATTTAGAAGGGATCTGTCAATACTTTGCTAACCGTTCCCGCCAGCGGCGCCTTGGCGCAGTGACCAGTGGGATCATGGAAGGAATCAACAACCGGATCAAGGTGATTAAGCTACAAGGTTACGGATTTACCAATATCGCTAACTTAATGCTCCGCCTCGCTTACACGAACAGGGCTCGACTACTAGTAGTATTCTGGCCTTAATAATTCTTAACCACCATAATTCCAAGAGAGCCGTATTAAGTATCCATAGTAGCTAAGCTAGGCTAACATGCTTCTCCATTACTTGCAAAACCTATTTTAAGAATGACCCGATCCTGCTCCCATTGTCGAAAGTGTCGCATGCCACATGTATTTGTTGAGGCCTGATATTTTTCCAGAAGCACCGATCCAGGTTGGGGATGCTCAGCCATGATTCTCAATATCTGTATCTGCCTCTCGCTGAATACTGAGATCTGCTGAGGAGTGGTGTGAAAAAAAGGCCAGATAATTCGACAGTTAGACTGATGGTGGTTGGACTGTGTCTGAAAGTCTAGATAGTCACGGAAACTGAGATTTTGGTCCTGAATCAAAGCATGAGTCAGAAAAACCGGATTGAGTTGCCAGCTGTTTTGATTGAACCATTCTTCTGTAAAGTTTTCAAACTCATGTTGCTGATCTTTGTGACAGCACCAGAAGAGGTTTTGAGTTTGTCTTCTCGGATCGAGTGATTCGATTAATAATAGTTGCTGGATCCGGGATAGTCGATGAAAGCCATCGTAAAACCTGGCATTGATCCCGCTAATGCTCCGTTCGATTTGCCAGTAATCCTCAAGGGGAGCAATATCCAGAAAGGCTAGATTAGCCTGTTCTAAGAGCTTAGGAATATCAGCAATACTGTAATCTGCTTCTTGGGCTGGAAAGAAGTTATCAACAATATGCTCTTCGTCTCGATAATACTGCTTCAGCTGTTGTGCATGGGCATGCAGTGGGCTTCCTGGTGTGGCTGAGTTTAGTAGAGAACGCACATAATCAATGGCTTGCTCGCGGGGCAGATCATAAACACCGAGTAAAGTAATCGCCTGCCGCAGGTGATGCAAATAATCCCGTCCGGTTCGGTTGTAAAGCATTACAGCCATCACCCCACCAGAGGCCAGCCTAGAGGCTAAGTTACACAGAGCTAGTACAGGATCTGCTGTGTGGTGCAGAACACCATAAGAGCAAATAAAGTCAAACCATTCATCCGGCAGATCGTCACGGTTGAGAATGTCTCCCTGCATAACGTGGCATTGGGAAAGATTGTGGCGCTGTATGCGTTCTCGAGCCAATTCTAACGAACGAGTGCTGAGATCAACGCCTGTGATAGTGGCTAGACCTGGATTAGAGGCCGCAACCGCATGCAGTTCCCACCCCGTCCCACACCCGCCTACTAAAGCCTTCTTCCCCTGGGGAAGGTGAAGCCTTCGAGTACGAGCATATTGCGCCAGTATATAGCTATGTAATGGACTGAATCCAGTGAAGGGCTGATCAACAGGAATATTTGGATAGGGGTAAGTTTCGTATTGTTTTTGAACTTTCTCAGTAATAGTATCGTGGTCTTGATATTTGATGGTTTCTGGATCAGTAATAGGGGCTTTCCTGGGTGATTGGGAACTCATTGATAGACTCTTGTAGACCCTTTACATTCACTGTAGCAGTAATCTGTAGTTGAGGTTCAGGAACTGATCTGCCAGCTGTTCCAGTTGCGAAATAGAGAGCGCTCGGATCTGAATGGGACAACCTCTTTTTATGTGGACCGCTATTCCGCGCTCAAGATTGTTCATTTGATTCCTCTAGATGCTCAGCTACTGCCTGGTACAGCATCTGGATATGCTGATCCTTCAGGGTATAAAACACCTTGCGACCTCGTTTTCGATAACGGACCAATCGACAGGTTCTCAGGGTGCGCAACTGGTGTGAGACTGCCGATTCTGACATCGCGGTGAGCATAGCCAGATCCTGAACACATGTTTCTTGTTGGGCCAACACCGATAAAATCCTTAGTCGATTAGGATCGGCCAGAACGGCAAAAAACTCAGCCATAGCCTGGGCTTGGTCAACAGACAGCATCTCGGAGTTCGAGGCATGATCGGGAGTGGAAGCCCTAGTGACAGCGTCGGCCATTTTATTCAGAAATTGGAATCATTATCACTATATCAGAACAGATATTCAGGTGTTAGGCTAATAGATGTCTGAACAGATGCTCATAATTAAAGGAGGTTGTCATGACAACGGTAACTCAGATGAAGTGTGCCTGTGATTCCTGTCTGTGTATTGTGGATGTTTCCTCTGCAGTTCAAAAAGATGGCAAGCACTTCTGCAGTGAAGCCTGTGCTAACGGTCACCCGAACGGATCGGGGTGTGGACATAGCGGATGCACCTGCCATTCTTAATTCAAGAACGCTTTTAACTAATCTTGCGGAATTCCCTATTGTCTACTTGCCATCTAAACGCCAGTGGTTTGCATCCTTCACTGTGGAGGTTGATACGCCTGATCAGAAGTTTGGATCTGAGTCTGATCTGAAAGCTGAATACGAAAGGGATCACTTGTAAAGCGAAAAAAGCAAGCAAGCGTAAAGCACAGAAAACGGGGCTAAACCGCTCAATTCTCTCCGTTGGATTTGGGAATCTAAACAAGATGATCTCGTACAAGATTGAGCGGAGGGGGGGGTAGTCTTGACACTTCCTACCAAGAAGATCAAACCATCACAGCGCTGTCCCAAGTGCGGAGCCGTTCACAAAGAATGGGCAGAACTCAGCAATCGGCATCATGGTTGCTCTGATTTTGGAACAAGCCTCGTTAGTCTTGGATGTCTTAGCTCTACTTCAAAGACTCATAAGCATACGGGTCTATGAAGCAACTAGGGCAGAAGAAGAGACAGAAATCCCATCAGGTAGGTGGAAAGGGTGTAGAAAGCTCATCCGCCTATGCATGGGGTAGTTCATACCGTCTGTAAAGACTGATAGGGATCGGGAACCGTTGCCGTGGGGGCTTGAAACTGACCCGTTTCCACCAGAGTCAGCCGAATGGTCAACCAGCGAATAAACTGCTCATCGGTAGAGATGACAGCAGCAGCGGGTTGAGGAAGCTTTGCCGCGATATCAGCAAGGCTCGGATCCGAGAGAAAAGCGGGCTGGACAACATATGCAAAGTCGATGGTCTTGTTGTGCTCACTGTAGTGGCGTGTTCGCTCCTCCAGCACTTCCTGCAGAGGCTCGGATTCCAGGAACTCCTGGCTGGCAGCAACAAAAAAGTAGGGTTGCGGATCGTTAACCATGGGTCTGGATGTGCGTACACAGCTGATCCTACAGCAGTTCGAGCCTAGCAATCTCACAGGTAACAGGGCTTAGGAGACCTGGGGTAGGGCATCTTCCAGAGGGGGGAGGGCTGGCAGGTCACCATGAAGTCGCTGTTGCCAGGGTAAATCCTGCTGCTCTGCTTCTGATTGCAATACAGGGAGAGCATCCATCACCCACTCTCGGATCTCAGCTTGGGTAGCGTGGCTTAAATCTCGCAAAGGCCTAAAGCTCGATCCAGCTCACCTCCCTCGAAATAGGCTTTCACCAAAAATAGTTGGGCCATGACGCAGGTGGGTTCAGATAAATCCTGATCCTGCTGCTGACAGTAGGTCTCTAGCCGATCGATGGCCTCCAGGTAGCGGGAGTGTTGCAGGGCTTCCAAGCCCGCCCGCAGAGCTCTGGGTTCATGGGATACCTTCATGCAAGCCTCGGTGATTCAACTTGAATGGCTAACATTTGAGCGTAAGTGATTATACAATAGCGCAATTCGTGTCCGAATATTTCCGTGCCTTCCCTGAGATCCAGCCTTGAGAGCAAAGGTTCAGAAGTTCTCATAGGTGGCTATCTGACTGCCGAGATGTCAAGATTAACCTGTAGAAATTTGCGGCGGAGTTAACAAAATCGTATGCGTGAGGCGATGGTAACCGTACCCCCGAATGTTTTCCTCGGACAGGGCCTGAAACTGATCCTGGGCATTCTCGGTCTCGTGATCCTCATCTGGGGACTGATGGGAATCCCGGCACAAGCCGCCAGTCAATCACCAGGAAATCGGGCCGAGATGGAAATTGTTTTGCCAGCCTCACCGGAACAGGTTCTGGCTGCTGCACCCCAGGCATTTCAGGAATGGAAACGCGGAGAATTGGTGCAGGTGGATTCAGCCCAGCGTCAGGTGCAGGGTCTCTCCCGCACGAATTTTTTTAAGTTTGTGGACGATATTACAGTTACCATTCAGCCGTTGGAGTCCGATCCAGGGCAAACCCGACTCCAGATCAAGTCTGTGGGGCGTGTGGGGGAATATGACTTCGGCGGTAATCAACGCAACATTGACGAGTATCTGGAGAGACTGCGTTCCCTGCTTGACTCTTCTCCAGCGTAGGCTTGGCCGTGGGATGCTGTAGTGGGATCTGCGTTGACCCGTCTAGCGTCGCCTGGCAGGATGTTTTAGGCTAGCAGACAACGCCAACAGTTGCTATCTATCTGTCAGGGAGTTGATCATGGTGTTCCCTTGGGTCTCGTTTGACTCTTCCTCCTCCCGGTCCTCCGGGTCTTCTCCTTTGTGGACCGGGGGAATGGCTTTACTTCTCTCGATTCCTGCCATTGTGGTTCCCAGTTTACCCGCCGCCAGTCAGGTGGCCAGCACCTTACTCAACCCACTGGTGGCTGCCTGGATCAAATCAGAGATTGGCGAGGTGGAAAACCTGAAGGTGCAAATTGCGGGATCCGATCAGCAAATTCTACAGGGATTGATTCCCGAGGCCCAGGTGTCGGGAGACAACCTCAGCTATCAGGGCTTTCAGGTGAGCCGCATCGCCCTAGATGGTCAAAATATTCAGCTCAATGTGGGGCAAGCCTTGCAAGGACAGGCCCTGCGGCTGATCGCTCCGGTGCCGGTAGCGGTGAGGATGCTCCTCTCTCAGGCGGATCTCAACCAAACACTGCAGGCGGATCTGGTGCGAGAGCAACTGGCCCAGGCCCAGGTTAGCCTGCCCATTGGGGGCACAGAAGTCCCCTTCCTGATCAGCGATCCCAATGTCACCCTAGAACCCGGGCAACTGCGCATCCAGGCCAATCTAACCACGCCTGAAGGAGCGACTGTGCCGGTGACTCTGACCACAGGACTCACGGTGCAGAACCAGAACCAGCTACTGCTGGTCAACCCCACCTGGATCAGCGAAGGCCAGGCTCTGCCCATTCCTGGGTTAAATAA
Organism: Synechococcaceae cyanobacterium SM2_3_1; assembly: GCA_012030715.1. Lineage (GTDB taxonomy): Bacteria > Cyanobacteriota > Cyanobacteriia > Thermostichales > Thermostichaceae > JAAUUJ01. Next base: position 16,870 of record JAAUUJ010000082.1, read on the forward strand.
TCTGGCCATTCAACTGGATCCAGATGTCAATGTGCAGAAGCTTGAGCTGCAACAAGGTCAGATTCTCTACGAGGGCAGTCTCACCATCCAGCCAGAAGAACTGGCAGCAACGGCAGGTTGACCATGCACTGGGGCTTCTCTGGGGTTAGCCATCGAGTCGGAATCTTGTTGGGGGTCAGCTTGCTCTGGGTGGGAGGCTGCGGCGGTGAAACGCCCCTGACCACGAATCCGATCAGTGACGGGATCCCCGGGCGACGGGTGGCCACGCCAGACACCCAAGGCTTTGCCGAACTGGGCCGGGGTCGCCGTGCTCCATCCAAGCATCTGGTGGCCAGTTTCCTCCTGGATCCTGATCAGGTGGAAGCCGCTGCCAGCCAGGAGATCCGTACAACCCCCCGTGAGATTGCCCTCTGCTTGCAAAATTGCACTGATCCTGACCTAGAGCCTGCCCAAATCTCTCCCGAAGAGGCTGCTGAGGGTCTGGGCACCTACACCCCCGAGGACTGGCAGCTATTGTTGCGTTTCAATTGGCCGGAGCGGGATCCGCTGGGAACGGTGGATCTAGATGTTCGGGTGGAGCTCAATACCCAAACTCAATTTCTCACCCCTGGCAGTGATGTGCGCCTTACCCTCAAGGCCGCCTATTTGCAAAACAGTGCCAGTGCACCCACCCAGTCTGTGGCGGCTCGCCGGATTTCTGATCCTCTGGATTTCAGCGCTAAAGATATCACCCAGGGCACTTCCAACACTCAAACGCTCTCCCTGACCTTTGAGACCACCACTGCCTTTGATCCCCGCTATCTGCGCCTGGAAGCCGTCCTGACCTCACCAATCCCCGATGATGCCCAACTGCGCGGCAAAATTGCAGTCCCTCCTGAAGGCAAGCTCTATCACGGAGTCGCGTTCCCTGAGGACCCGCCCAGTCCCGAGTTAGTGCAGGCTTACCGTGAACAGGCGGGCAAACCAGCAGCCTGGGTGGGATTTACTCAGCATTGGGCAGACCAGCAGTCATTTCCTGTGGAGACAGCCACCTGGATCCGGTCTGCGGGTGCCATCCCCTACCTCTGGCTGCAGCTACCCCAGCAGGCCCGCGATCCCGACACGCCTGAAGCGTCCTCTCTCCTGGAGCAGATTCTGGAGGGAGAACTGGATCAGGAGTGGAAAGCCTGGACAGAAGCCGTCAAAACCTTTGCCAGCCCGATCATGGTGGCGGTGGGTCCGGTGGACGTAGAGAACCGTGTTGAGGCAGCCCAGCGCCAGGCCCTCTATCAGCACGTAATTCGGTTGGTGAGAGAACACCAGGTGGACAACATTCTCTGGGTGTATCATCCGCAGGTGGGATCCCCTGAGTTTGCCGCTGATTTTCCCGGGGATACGTTTATTGACTGGCTGGGATTGCCGCTGGCGTTTGAGCCTCCAACCTCCGGGGAATGGCCCTCGCTCCGCGATCAGCTGGATCAGATCTATGCCCAGGCGGCTGCCGTTAGCCCGCGCAAGCCCATTTTACTGGCCAGCCTGGGACCCACGACTGCAGCCGATCCCTCTGAAGCTGGCTTGGTCTGGTTGCAAACGGCGTTTCAGGATCTGCTGGATCTGCGCTGGCCTCGCCTGATTGGCTTCAGCTGGCTGGAGTCGGGCTGGAGTTTGAGTGCTTCCCCAGAACTGGCGGCTACCTTTGCCGAGAATATTGCTGAATCAGACCAGGTGGTGGGGCAGGTGATTACGCAAGCATCATCCTCCGCCTCTCCGAGTCCAGAGGCTACTCCCACCGATACCCCTGATCCTGCCCTCTCGCCCCCGAGCGAAGCGTCCGCTCCTCCCCAACCCGATCTGCCTGCTGCCCTATCTGAAACCGCTGAGCCCCCCACAAAAGGTTCAGATTAGCCGCGGCCAGAGATCGGCAAGCCCATGACTGCTGACCATGAAAAAGGGATTGAGAAGATCGGGCTTGTTATAGCGCAGTGGGACTCCCTGCAGCGTGGTCACCCGTCCTCCAGCCGCTTCTACCACAGCCTGAGCTGCCCCGGTATCCCACTCCATGGTGGGGCCAAAGCGAGGATAGAGATC
>JAAUUJ010000083.1 GCA_012030715.1 Synechococcaceae cyanobacterium SM2_3_1
CCGGCAAGCCGCCTTTACCAATCGGCTCAACAGCAGGTTTACCGCCTGCAGGAACTCAATCAGCTCAAGGATGAGTTTGTCCATATGGTCTCCCATGAGCTGCGCACGCCCCTGACGAATATGAAGATGGCGCTGACGATGATGGAGGCTCGTCCGGAACCGGAACGGCAACAACGCTATCTGCATCTGCTCAAACTGGAATGGCAACGGGAACTGAGCCTGGTCAATGAGCTCCTGGAACTGCTGGCCATGGAATCTGGAAAACGGCAGCTAGAGCTGGAGCCTCTGCAATTGCTGGAATGGATCCCCAGGCTCACGGACAGCCTGCAAATGCGGTTTCTGGAACGACAGCTGCAGTTTATCTGGCGTGCCTCTCCAGATCTGCCCCTATTCACCACAGATGTTCGCTTACTGGAACGGATTCTGGTGGAGCTATTGAATAATGCCTGTAAATATACGCCCCCCCTGCATCAGGTACACCTGGAGATCTATCCCCATGGGCAAGGGATCCGTGTGCAGGTGACCAATACAGGTGTCGAGATCCCAGTGGAGCAACTGCCTAAAATCTTTGAGAAGTTCCACCGCATCACTGCCCTGGATCGATACCAGCAAGGCGGCACTGGCCTTGGACTGGCATTGGTCAAAAAGGCTGTCGAGTTTCTCCAGGGGCAGATCCAGGCTACCAGTCGCGAAGGGTGTACCTGTTTTCAGGTGGATCTGCCTTTACTTTAAGTCTGGGGCGGGAGTTCTACCTCTCATGGGTGCTGAACCTGCTCTCAGCTCCAGCCGATCACACCAGCAATCTGATCGGGCAATTCAATCGTATTAAAAGGCTTTGTGATTAATCCTACGGCCCCCAATCCCTGGTACTGCTTATCCAGAAGGCGGGCTCGCACCTTCGCTGTCAGGATGATCACAGGGATCTCTCGAGTGCGGGGATTGTTCTGAAGGACCTGCAGGGTGCTGGGGCCATCCATACCCGGCATCATCATGTCCAGCAGAATCAGATCCGGTTGCTCCGCTTCCGCAAGCTTCACCCCTTCAGGACCCGAACTGGCCGTCAAAACCTCCCACCCAGCCATGGTTTCCAGGCTGATCTGAGCCACCTCACGGATGTCATCCTCGTCGTCAATAATTAAAATACGCTTGGTTAACATGAATCACAAAGAGTCTGCCACAACGACCACAAAGCAAGTTGAACGGGAATCCATACTTCTGTACTTTAAACGAAGCTGACTGTTAATTTAATTACTGATTGTGAAAAGGCTGTGAACCTCAGGATCACCAACACATTCCTAGCCCACCTGGATCAAAATCGGGATCTGAACGGGTAGAGTCATTTAGCGACTCGGCCCAGGATCACATGTTTCCCGAGATGAGATCGATCAGGGCATCTAGCTGATAGTTGCTCACCTGCTGGATCAGAACCTGGGTGGCCGGAGTTGGGGGTAGGCCCTGTAGTAGATCTAGCACCTGGGTCCAGTCCAGTTCCACCACCGCCTGGTGAAGATCCTGTTGCCACTCCAGGGGCATGGCGGCAACGACAACATACAATTCCTGGATCATCCCCGTTTCTAATTCTGTCGCCAGTGGAGGGAGGCCAGGGGCCAGATCGGCGTAGAGATATTGGATGGGTAACCAGCGAGCCAGTTGCTGCAGCACCTCCTGAGGTTGAAACGGTTTAGAGATCACGGCATCGCACCCACTTTCCCGCATCTGCTGATGCTCATGGGCAAAGGCCGCTGCTGTCACAGCAATGATCACGGGTGCTGAAGCTCCAGACCTCTGCTTGATCTGGCGCACCATCGTAAATCCATCCATTTCCGGCATGCGCATATCCGTCAAAATGGCATGGGGAGCCCAGTCCTGCCAGCAATGTAGTGCTTCTCTCCCATTCCTCGCCGAGCGGGTTTCAAACCCAATCTCGGTTAACAACTGCACCAGTAACTCGCGGTTTTCTGTTTTGTCATCCACAATCAAAATGCGGTGAGAGGACTGTTCTGGCACCAGACCCACGATCCGCTGAGTGGAATCCCCTTGCTTTGGAGAGCAGGTTGCCTGCACCAGCACGTCAAAGACAAAGTGAGAGCCCCCTCCCACCTGACTGGTGACATGAATATCGCCTCCCATCATGCGCACAAAACTGCGGCTGATCACCAGCCCTAACCCACTGCCACTCTGAGATTGCACCCCACTGCGAGTTTGCTCAAACAATTGAAATAATTTGCTGATCTCCTCGGGGGCAATGCCGACGCCACTGTCCTCCACGCTGAAACAGAGGCGAATCTGGTCCTGCTCCGGCTGACTGCGCAACCTCAAACAGACCCAACCCTGCGCGGTAAACTTGATGGCATTCCCCAGCAAATTCACCAGCACCTGCCGCAGTTTGCTTGCATCTCCACAGATCCAATGGGGTAGCTCCGGATCCAAATCAAACCGCAAGTCCAGGTGTTTCTGCTCTGCTCTAATGCGAAACATATCCTTCAACACCTGCATCATCTGCACCAAATCAAACGGGGCTTCCTGCAGTTGCTCTTTGCCCGCCTCAATCTTGGATACTTCAAGAACATCGTTGATCAGGTTAAGCAGGTGCTCGCCGCTGCGGTTGATGATATTGATCCGCTCCTGCTGCGATCGGGGGAGGCTGGGATCATGGGCCATCAACTGACTGAAACCGAGAATGGCATTCAGCGGGGTGCGCAGTTCGTGGCTCATGGTGGCCAGAAAGGTGCTTTTGGCTTTGTTGGCCAATTCTGCGGTTTCTTTGGCCTGCTGCAGTTCCAGGGTACGTTCGTTCACCTGCTGCTCCAGCCGCCGATTGTACTCCGACAACAGGATCTCCGCCTGTTTGCGAGGGGTGATGTCCTGCATAATGCCTTCGTAATAGAGGATGCAGCCTTCCTGGTTATAAACCGCATGAGTATCCTCCTCCACCCAGAGGATGCGGCCATCTCGCCCCCGCACCTGATACTCCAGATTGCTGACTTTGCCCTGCTCCTGGATCAGCCGCTGGAACTCCTGCCGTTGCTGAGGATTGATGTAGATCTGCTGACTGATGGCCTCCACCTCCTGCAGCATGTCTGTGGGAGATGCATAGCCAAAGATACGAGCCATGGCCGGGTTGACCCGCAGAAAACGACCCTCGGGGGTGGACTGGAAGATCCCCTCCAGCGCATTTTCAAAAATGCCACGGTAATTAGACTCCGCCACCCGCAGCTCGGCCACCTTTTCCTGAAGGGCCGCATTCAGTTGCTGCAAGACCTGATTCTGCTCCTGCAACTGTCGTTCCTGTCCATAGGCGCGCAGTGCCTCCTTCACGGTTAACAACAGATCCATGCCATCCCAGGGTTTGGTGATGTAGCGGTAGAGGCGAGCGCTATTGACGGCGTTCCCCACCCCCTGGGCATCCGCCTGCCCCGTTAACATCACCTTCAGGGTAGTCGGAGAGATCTCATGCACCTGCCGCAGAAACTGATCTCCCTTCATACGAGGCATGGTGTAGTCCGAGATCACCAATGGAATCTCCAGTCCCTCCTGCATTAGATCCTGGATCAGATCCAGGGCCTCATCCCCATCTTCAGCAATTTCAATCACATGGGTCTGGCCAAAGGCCCCCTTAAGTTCCGCCTTCAGATTTTTGAGGACATCCGTCTCATCATCAACACAGAGGATGACGGGATGGTTCATAGTTTTGCCAGACCCGAATGAATCGTTTCGATCAGCTCTGATTCTGTCCAGGGTTTGAACAGGCAACGGTGCAGATTCGCATCGGTCTGGGCTTTGGCAATGGCCTCATCATTGGCCTGTCCGGTCAGAAGCACCGTCACCACCTGCGGGAAGCGATCATGAACCCGAATCAGAAACTCATCCCCCTTCATGCCCGGCATCAGCCAGTCCGAGACGATCAGAATGATGCTGATGGCCTCCACCTGCAGCTCATCGATCAGATCCAGGGCATCTTCAGCATCCTGAGCAAACTCGTAGCGGTAGGAGTCCCCGAAGGCTCCCTTGAGCTGGATCTTGAGGTTATCCAGCACCATTTTTTCGTCATCCACACAGAGAATCGTCAGTTTCGACATGCAGGGGCTCCTAAAACTCACTTCCACGATACTTTCTCACCCAGGCCGATTTCAGAGCGGGATCTGCTATTTCCTGGTCGAGGTCCTGCTCCTGGATCGGAAATGAGACCACAAAGGTGGTGGCCCCCGGCTGACTCTCGACCGTGATCTGGCCTTGATGCCGATCAATGATGCGTTTGACAATATCCAGCCCCAGCCCACTGCCCTCTCCGGGCGGTTTGGTGGTGAAGAAAGGTTTGAAAATCTTGTCCTGGATCTCGGGGGGAATGCCAGGACCGGAATCGGTGATCCGCACCTGCAGCCAGCTGTCCTCCGGTTCCGTGTGAATGGTGAGGGTTCCCTGGTTCTCCATGGCCTGGAGTGCATTGTGAATAATATTGGTCCAGACCTGACTGAGTTCATCCGGATAGCACCAGATCTTCGGGATTTCGGCATAATGCCGCACCACCTCCACCCCTCGCTTCAGCTGATTCTGGTAAAGGGTCAGGACCGTTTCCACCCCCTCCTGCAGATCCGCCAGCCGCTTCTGTTCAGAGGGATCAAAGCGGGCATAGCTTTTCAGGGCATACACCACCTTGGCAGCCCGTTCCACCGCTGTATCAATAGTGCGCATGCTGCGTTGCAAACCCGAAATTCGATAGATCGACTCCAGCAGTTCCTGTCCATTGGCCTGCTCCAATAGGGGGAAAAAGGGATCCAGATCCTGTACCACCTGCATATCCACCAGGGTATCGGCCATGGCACTGGCGCTGACCATGCCTCGCTCCTCCAGTTGTCGGTTCAGGGCGCGGCGCAACTGTCGTTCTTCCTTGGTGGAGAAAGAAACCGTGGCCTCCAGGGATCGCTGCAACAGTCTCGTAAAACACTCGTACTCGGTGGGAGACAGGGAGCGGAACAGGTGAGGCAGGTGCTCCAGGGTCTGATCAAGAAATTTACTGATATTGCCCACCGAAGACCGAATGATGCCCAGGGGAGTATTGACTTCGTGGGCACCCCCGCTACCAGCTGTCCCAGGGCGGCCATTTTTTCGGACTGGATCAGGCCCGTCTGGGTGGTTTGCAGTTCCTCCAGGGTGCAGCGCAGTTCTTCATTGATCTGCAGTAGTTCCGCTTCCGCCTGTTTGCGAGCCGTGATATCGGTCACCGTACCTTCGTAGTAGAGGGGCTGATCGCAAGAATCCCGCACCAGCCGTCCGGTTTCTGAGATCCAGATCACCTGACCATCGGCCCGATAGATCTGGGATTCAAAATCCGAGACACTCCCCTCTGCCGCCATGATGCGGGCAAATTCCGTGCGCCGGGTCGGATCCACGTAGAGCTGCTGCTGGATATCCGTCAATGAGCCCAACAGATCTGCACAGGACTGATACCCATAAAGGTTGGCCAGAGCAGGATTCGCGGCCAGATAACGGCCCTCCAGCGTTGACTGATAAACTCCGATACTGGCATCGGTGTAAATGGACTGATATTTTTCCTCTGCCAGCCGCCACCCCTCTTCTGCCTGCTTCCGATCGGTAACATCGCGGGCCACCAGAATCACCGTGCGATCCGTAAGGGGAGAAATATTGGTGGACATCCACACCACCTCTCCCTCCATCACCAGGCTGTAATCCAGGGAGACCATTTCCTGCGTACGCAAACAGAGACAGATATGTTCCAGAATCTGATCCGCCACGGCCCTGGGCATGATCTCATGCAGGGTGCGGTTCAGTATCACCTTGGTGGGCAGACAGCGGCGGGGACTGGTGGGGGCAATTTTGAGACAGCGTCCCTCTTCATCTCGCACCACCACCAGATCTTTCATGGCCGAAAAGAGGGCTCGCAACTCTGCCTCAGAGCTCCGCAGCGCCAGCTCTGCCCGTTTACTTTCAGTGATATCGCGGACCGTGACCAGAACTTCCTCGGGGCCACAAGCCACCACCCGCACTTCCTCGTACTGTTCTTTCTCACCAATGTGATTGCACTGCTCGTACACCTGCATCTGTCCAGAGGTCAGGGCTGTCTGGGCTGCCTCCACATGTCGTTCTGCAACTTCCACAGGCAGCAGGGTAGAAATATGCTGACCCACTGGATCAAAACTGGCGGGCAACAGATCCAGCATCTGGTTTGATTTGATGTACCCCAGATAGATACCATCGGCCCGAACTCGAAACATCAGATCAGGAATGGCGGTGAGAATCGCATGATGCTGGGCCTCCACCGCTTCCCGCTGAGCCAGTCTCAGCTGCAGATCATGGGTTTGTTGCTGAATGTGGTTTTGTAAGTGCTGGAAACGACAAGCATGATCTAGGGCGGAGGTGAGGATCGGGGTGAGCATTCGCCAGAAATGTAGATCTGCAGTGGTCAGGGGGTGATCCAGATCGTGGCTTTCCAGATAGATTAATCCTGTCAGGGCCTCTGGATTTGACTGCAGGGGCAGAACCAGCAGGGACGAGGCCTGAGCAGGAAGCAGATCCGCGTTGGGTGATGTAGGGGTGATCAGGAGTGCATCCCTGATGTCCTCAATCCGAGCCAGGATTCGCCAGAGATGGGAGTCATCGGCGGCTGCTACTCCCTTCCCTTCATTTCCTCTGGTAGAAGCAGCGATCCGCCAATCCGCCTCCTGAGGCAGACACACCTCAACCACTCGGGCCGACGTCTGGGACTGCAGAACTTCGATCCAGCTTTGCAGCAAAGGCTCCAATTCGATCTGCGCACCCATCTGTGTGGATACCCCTACCCATGTGGCTGCATCCCAGGGCAGATCACCAGCAGATGTCGGGGGAGGTGGGGGCACAACAGTCATGAGAATTGCCTGCTCTTCCAGATCACCAGTCTATCAACTTATACATAAACAACGATATCATTCGTATGAATTGCTACTTCAGATCAGATCTGGAGGATGCAACCAGTGTTCAGTCAATTCATGATTGACGGGTATACAGCGGTTCCCAGGCTAGTCAGGTCCTATAATATAGGATGACGTCTGCACAGACCCTGAAATCTATGAAGCCCTATTCCCTCGACCTGCGTCAGAAAATCATTTATGCCCATATACCGTGATCTACTTCAAGCGATTGAGGCAGCTTATAGTCAAGTGTCACAACAAGACATCAAGAATTGGTTTACTCACTGCTGTTACTGTACCGAACTAGACCGAGAAACGCTGTAGTTGGCTCTATCTCGTCTGTGGGAGATCCACAAAGCTTCCTTGTTCTCCGAAAGCTCAAGCTAAATTAATCTCGTTAACAAGTTGTAAAACACTGTTATACAAAGGTTCTGCAACCCAAAATCCAGCTACATTAATCAACGCATCCAATAACGGTCTCACCTCAGCGATCAAGCCTTTACTTTTCGCTTCGACTAAGATTCCGAGGATACCTGTGTAGCGAAGATTTAGCCTGCTTGCAACTAGCCGACCTCGGCGCTCGTCAATCAAAACTTGATCCGCTTGCATCTCGACTGCTAGAGCGATCGCTTCTGCTTCTCCAATATCAAGTTCATTACTCAGTGCTTTGACAAGGGTGCGATCGCTAATAGTACGAGTTTGAATCCAGTCAAAGGTTTGTACTTCAGTCACACCTGCCACAGGAAAATTGGGGCCGGTTAATTCTCGATAAACAGCTTCGGGATTAAATACCATTCCATACAGTTGATGAAGGAGATGAAGATGATTGATTGCAGCAAGGTTGTTGACGGGTGATGTGTCACTGACGATAATCACAATCTGCCCATCTCTCGCAGGTTTTGAATGTCCTGCTCAAAATCCTCTACTCCGTAATGGACTGGGATATGACGGCTAGCGAGTAGGTGTTGAAAGGCAACACAGTGTATTCCCGCAAAACGACTGGCTTGAGCAAGGGTAAGCTTGTCCCGTTGAAAGAGCATAATAGCAATTTCCTGACGCATTTCAGCCTCAGTCATGCGAGTTGCAGTTAAAATTTCGTCAGGGACAATAACGCTCATGGCTAAATTCCTTGCTACTCATACTATTTTATATTTCTGAGGCAGCAAATGTCTGTGTTCTGTCCGAACCAGCTAACACTACGTTGGTGCGGACGGCACAAAGGTTATCGGTGAGAATTCAAGCTCGTCTGCCGCCGCACAACTGCACCGTTAGACTCCCTGTGAATTGAGCAGTCTTCTACTCAAAGCCGATCCACAGAGATGGGATCAGATCCTGGAGCTGTCAGCAGTTCTAGGTTTGATAGAGTAGAAGCGCCTTCACTTAGTAGTGAGTTATTTCAATTGGATTTGTCAACATAGTCGATTCAGAACAACTGCTGCTCAAAGGGCAGGACTCAGCGATCGTCCTTGGAGTTGGCATGATCTGGCTACCTTTCCAACAATACTTTGACGCACCACCTTCCAGCTCTCCCGAGCCAAGATCCCAGACCCGAATGGTCTCTTCAAACCCTGCAGTCACCAAACGGTTGTAACCATCGCCAGCAGGGCAGAAAATCACTGGCTAGGACATTATCAATGGCCCAAAATTCGTTAAAACTATCGCTGGAACAGTAGCTACCGATAAACACCAGCAGCAGATCTCGAAAGGGCAATACAGGCGGCTGCAGGTCCTGGGCCTCCTGGCAGAGGGTATTGACAGCATTCTGCAAACACACCAGGTTGGCCACTATCGTCGTAAACATGCTGGTTTCTGTCGTGATCGAGGGCAGATAGGTGTGGGCATAACTCTCCAGAAACAGCTGATGCATCCGGATCACGGCCTGTTTGAGGGAGGTTCTAACGGAGAGGGTTGCCTCCTGTCCCTGCGCAAAACGCCAGTGGGCCAGCAGATCTGATTCCAGGGTGGAGTCCGCCATCACCGAGATATGCACATCCAGCAGCGGCTGCATAATTTTCAAAAACAGAAAGTCAATGTCCGCCAGACTTAGATCCAGCTTGGCGGCATGCTGCTTAAAAATTGAAGAACTGGGCAGCTGCTCTGCCGATTGCGGATGATCGGCAATGAATTTGAATTCAGCAATGTCGGCGATCAGTTCCCCCAGCAGGTGCGTAAACAAAAATCCCAGCCGCTGTTGCACCTCTCCCTGAAAAAAGAGGCGGGTGCGTTCCTCATCCAGCCCAACGCTGCCATGCTGCAGGTAAAAGAGTTGCCAGCAGGCCAGCGGACCCTCGGGCGTGTAGGCGGTTTCGGCTCCGCGCAGCGGATCGGCACAGGTGGTCAGCAAGGCATAGTCACTGGCAAACCCGGTCAGGATCCACTGCCAGTAATGCCCCCAGATATCATGCAGGAGAAAAGCTTCTGCTTTCGCGGTGGGCAACACACTCACAGAACGGCTCAGGGCTTCACGTACATCGGCAGCGGAAACTCCACTGAGGCTGGCCACCTGTTCACACCATTGCGGATCCACATGTTGCGGTTGACAGGGACCAAAGATCGGGAATTGTTTGAATTTCTGAAATTGGAACGTGGCCAGGGAATCTAAAAAGCCACGGATCTGCTGCCGATCTGACTTCGACAGCGAGGCCCACAGTTCCGGGGGCTGCAACTGATCCTGCTCGTAATCTAGGCAAAAGTAAAGCTGGGTATCAGTGTACACCCAGTTCAGGACCTGGGGGGGCAGCGGCAGTGGCCCAAAGATAGCCTGAAATACTTGCAGGGACTGGGCAGCAGTCCAAGAATGGGACCCGCCTAGACTTTGGAGCACCGCCTGCATGATCTGCTTCTGGCGAGTGATGCGACGGTCAATCACCTGAATCTGGTCCGCGATCAGCTCATAGTCTGTTTCCGGCAGGGCAAACAGGCGGGCAAGATGGGCAAGGGCATCCGGTTGCTGCAGTGGGGGTGGGATGGGATCCGGACGATACTGCGACAGAGTGGGGGAGAGAAGGGATCCGCGCCAGCGACACCCCGCCAGCTGATGATAGCGGCTGACCAGCATCACACTGCGCACAAACGCCTGTCGGACGGCCAGAGGAATCTCAGCAATGGGCTGCAGATCTCGATTGAGCGGATGGGCATAGGTCTGCAGTTGGGCCTGCAGCTGCCGTAACCGCTCCTGACGGCGGGATTGAACCGCAGGCTCTAGCGACATCCCACTGAACAATTCACGGGAGATCTGGAGGGCTTCCGTCAAAAGCTGCCGAATGGCCACCGTCATGGGGGGAATGGACATGAATTGAATGGGTCCTCCGGCCTGCAGATCTACCCACCAAGATACTGAACTTTGTCTATCGCTATGTCCTCAGAAGCACTCAGATCACAAGCAGCCTATGCCTGAGATCACGGCTCTGAAGGCAGCATTAAAGGAGACTCAAATTAGTTGCGTTGGAAACCCCTCCCCATGACCTTACAATCCGTTGTTGATCAGACCCTGCAAACAGGCCTCCTCACCCCTTCTCGGGAAGAAATGATCAATCATCTTCTGGTGTCTGTGTCCCTTACAGCTCCAGATCTGGAAGCCCTGGATCACCTGATGGATGCCATTGCCTCTGGATTGATTGGGGTTGGGGAGTCCATGAGCTCAATCTGATCTTCTCAATCACTTCGTTTCCATTTCTGTATCCCGATGGCGGGGCAGGATCTTCTCCTCCAGGCCACGAATCAAGATGTAGAGAACGGGCACAAAGAATAAACTCAAAAAGGTGGACACCAGCAATCCTCCCACCACGGCTGTGCCCAACGACTGCCGACTGCCGGATCCCGCTCCGGTGGCCAGAGCCAATGGCATCACCCCCAGACCCGAACTGATGGCGGTCATGAGAATAGCTCGAAATCGCGTCGTGGCTGCTTCCACAGCTGCCTTGATCAAGGGGAATCCCTGTTCGCGTAGCTGGTTGGCAAATTCCACAATCAGAATGGCATTTTTACTGGCCAGCCCGATCAGCATCACCAACCCCCACCTGACAAAAAAATATCGTTGGGCAGCCCCCGCAGCATCTGGGCCGATAGGGCTCCCATAATCGCCAGCGGTACCGACAGCATAATGATCAGCGGATCGATGTAGCTCTCATACTGCGCCGCCAGAAACAGAAAGACAAACACCAGACCCAGAACAAAAATGTAGGTCGCCTGCCCACCGGATTCAATTTCTTCCAGGGATACCCCTGTCCACTCATAACTCATGCCCTGGGGGATCACCTGAGCCGCTAGCTGTTCCATGGATTGTAGGGCCTGCCCGGAACTGAAGCCCGGACTGGCCGCTCCCTGGATCTCGACCGATCGGAAAAGGTTGTAGTGATTGATGACCAGCGGACCCGTGGCTTCTTCCACGGTCACCAGGGAATCCAGGGGAATCATCGAACCATCACGGCGGGAGCGGACGTAGAACTGATCAATACTCTCAGGCGAGGAGCGAAAATCCTGATCCGCCTGCACGTACACACGGTAGTTACGGTTGAAATTGTCAAAGTTATTGACGTAGGTTCCCCCCAGCAAGGTTTGCAGGGAGTTGAAGACATCCAGAGGCTCCACCCCCAACACCTGGGCCTGATCTCGATCCACGATCACCTGACTCTGAGGTGCCCCGCCGAAAAAGTGGGCGGATTGATCTGCAGAGAAGGCACCTGGGTACTGGCAAAAAACAGTGATTTACTCACCTGCTCGAGCGTGTCAAAGTCATTGAGACTCTGCCCTTGCAACTGAAACTGGAAGCCACTGGAGGTGCCCAGCCCCTGAATGGGAGGGGGCAGCAACGGAATCACCAGAGCACGGCTAATTCCCCCCAGAAAAGGTCCAAAGAGGGTGTTGACAATCGCCGGAGAATTCTGATCCGGACGGGGCCGTTCTTCCCAGGGCTTGAGGGTGACAAACAGCAGACCGTTAGCAGGAGAGACGCCAGAAAAGCTGAAGCCTCCCACCGCCACGGTGTTCTCCACATGTTCTGCCACTCCAGGCAAGCTGCGAATGATCCCGGTGGCCTGATCCAGAATCTGACGGGTGTAGTTGAGAGACACTCCGGAAGGGGCTTGAATAAAGTTAAAAAAGTAGCCCTGATCTTCGTCGGGCACAAAGGCTGTCGGCACGATCTGAAACAGGGCATAGGTAAGCCCCAGAGAGGCCAGGAACAAGACCAGCACCAGATAACGCAACTTGACAATTCCCCCCAGGACCCAGGTGTAGGCCCGCCGCAAGCCTTCAATCCCAGCATCAAGGGCATCCAGGATCGGGTTACCCCGTTCTCGGGGCCGAATAAAGAGAGTTGCAAGCGCGGGAGAAAGGGTCAGAGCATTAAACGTAGAGATGCCCACCGCAAAGACAATGGTCAGGGCAAACTGCTGATAGATCCGGCCACTGGTGCCCGGGAAAAAGGCCACGGGAATAAACACTGCAAACAGCACCAGGGTGGTGGCAATCACCGCCCCAAACACCTCATTCATGGCAATGGAAGCCGCTTGCAGAGGACGCATCCCCCGATCCTGGATGTAGCGGGTGATGTTCTCCACCACCACAATGGCATCATCCACCACCAGCCCTGTGGCCAGGGTAATGCCAAAGAGAGTCAGGGTATTGATGGAAAAGCCCATCACCTGCATGAAGGCAAAGGTTCCGATCAAGGAGACAGGAATGGTAATCGCTGGGATCAAGGTGATCCGCCAGTTTTGCAGGAAGACAAACAGCACCAGCACCACCAAGCCAATGGCTTGCAGCAACGTAAACACCACCTCCTGTGCAGAGCGGGCGATAAACGCGGTGGTGTCATAGGGGATCATGTACCGCAGCCCCGGCGGGAAAGCCTGGGACAACTCGGCCATGGTGTCTCGCACCGCCTCGGCGATCTCCAGGGAATTGGCATCCGCCAGCTTGGTAATCCCGATCCCAATCGCATTCTGACCATCCAGCTGGAAGGAGGTATCGTAACTCTGGGCCCCCAGTTCCACACGGCCCACATCCCTGATCCGCACAATCGTGCCAGCTGCTGAGGTGGTCAGCACAATATCCCCAAACGCTTCTGGCTCCACCAGCCGTCCCTGGGCCAGAACATTGAGCTGAAACAACTGATCGGAGGCATTCGGAGGTTGGCCCAGCTGCCCAGCTGCCACCTGCACGTTTTGCTGACTGACGGCTGTCACCACATCAGTGGCCGTCAACCCACGACTGGCCAGCCGCACCGGATCCAGCCAGATGCGCATCGCATAGCGACGTTCCCCAAAGATCTGCACCCCACTGATTCCAGGAATTCGCCGCAGCGGGTCGCGCACAAACAGATCGGTGTAGTTGCTGATGAACAGGGTGTCGTATTCGCCGTTATCGGAGAACAGACTGACAAACTGAACGAAGTCAGATCCCCCCGATTTTTCTACTGTTACGCCAGTCTGTAGAACCTCATTGGGCAGCTGTCCCTGCACTTGAGAAACTCGGTTCTGCACATCAATGGCGGCGGTGTCCAGATCTCGGGAGTTTTCAAAGGTGACCACGATCTGACTGCTACCGTCACTGCTACTGGTGGAAGTGATGTAGCGCATGCCCTCCACGCCATTGATCTCCCGCTCCAGGATGTTGGTGACCCCGGTTTCCACCACCTCGGCCCCAGCACCCGGATAGTTGGCAGTGACGGTTACGGTTGGAGGCGCCACCTGCGGATAGTAATCCACCGGCAACAGCGTGGCAGCAATCGCACCCGCCAGCACGATCACCAGCGAACAGACGGTGGCAAACACAGGGCGGCGGATAAAAAATTCAACGAACATAAGAGGCAGCTCTCAGAGGCAAATCGGGGAGAAACCAGGGTTTTAGCCACCCTGAGGGGGAGCTCCACTCTCCTGTCCGGGCGGTCCCCCACCCCCAGACATCTGGGCTTCGTCCATAATTGGAGCCTGATCAAAAATCTTTTGCAGTCCGGACACCACGATCTGTTCACCCGCTTCCAGTCCCGAAAGCACTTCGTACTGGTTGTCCTGCAATTGCCCCAGTTGAACGGGCTTCTGGGCAGCAATCATGGGGGGAGGCCCTTCTCCGCTGGCCCCCGCTCCAGATTCCACCGTGAACACAAAGGTTTGGCCGGCCAGACGAGAGACCGCGGTAAAGGGAATCACCAGACGTGGCTCTTCAGCCCAGATCAGACGTACCCGCACAAATTGAGAGGTGCGCAATTGCCCCTGACTGTTATCAAACAGAGCTTTGGCCAGCACAGACTGGGTGGCCGGATTCACCTCCGGGGCGATAAAGGACACCTGACTGGTAAGGAGCACCGATCCACCTGGCCCCAGCAACTGCACAGGGGTGCCCAAGCGCAGCCGTTCCGATGCTTCCAGAGGCACATTCATCTCCACCTCCAGAATCTGATCCTGGACAATAGTGGTGAGCACAGTACTGGGGGTCACATAATCCCCCTCCTTGACCAGAACCTCCCCCACTCGACCCGCCAACGGCGCAGTGACCTGGTAAAAACGCAGTTCCACCTCTTCCTCCTGGGCCACGGCCTGCGACTGCTCCAGAGACCGCTCTGTCTGGACAACAGCCGCCTCCAGGGCCCGGAGCTGCTCCTCCTGGCTGGCCACATCCGCCTCCGCTCGACGCAGATTGCGATTACTCTCGTCCAGGGCTTCCCGAGCGATCACCCCTTCCGCCTGCAGTGCTAAATTACGTTGCTGCTGACTGCGGCTAAATTCCAGCTCCGCTTCCAAGGCAGCAAGCGTGGCCTGAGCAGCACTTAAATTCCGACGGGCATTATCCACATTGGCCTCAGCCACCTGAATTGCGGCCTTGCGGCTGGCCATCACGGCGTCCTGACGGGCGGTATCAATGCGAAAGAGGGACTGTCCGGCCTGCACCTGATCCCCCAACTGCACCTGCACCTGGGTCAGCTGACCACTCACCTGGGGGTTGAGGGTAGCCACACTGCGGGAATCAAGATTGGCAATCACCGAAGCACTGTCCTGAATCAGGGCGGTACCCACCGTGGCAATCTGAACAGGGGTGGGCGGCGGTCCTTGCTGCTCAGCTCCTGGAGGCGGACCGGAACGACATCCCCCCAGCGTCAGAACACTGAGCACCAGTAAAAACTTAAACATCATGCTGGATCCGCCTTTATACTTAGAGCTAGAGGTGATCAATCCCCTAGACTCAGCAATCGATCTTGCAGCCACCTTAGTGGCAAGCAGGTCACAGACTTCTGTGAAATAGAGCTTGATTTTCAATGCGGGAATCAGGTAGTATTCGCTGCCCGATGTTTTTTGTGAGGGCTGGGCATGTCCTTCTATCTGCTGGATCAGACGCTGCCCACCTTATCGATCGCCCAACAGCAGAAGGCTCTGCTCACCTTGCTGTGTGTTCTGGCTTATCGAGAGGGAGATTACGCCCTCACCTCCGGTCGCCAGAGCAGCTACTACATCAATTGCAAAACGGTAACCCTGCATCCTCAAGGGGCCTTTCTGGTGGGTCAGTGCCTCTTGCACCAGCTACCTTGCGAAACTGAGGCCGTGGCAGGCATGACGTTGGGGGCGGATCCGATTCTCACCGCCGTGAGTTTGGCCTCTGTGTATCCAACCTCGCCAGCGCCTTTGCGAAACCTGCCTGCCCTGATCGTTCGCAAACAGCCCAAAGGACATGGCACCCAGGCCTGGCTGGAGGGGCTTACCCTTGCCCCCAACACCTGTGTCTGGATCCTGGAGGACGTGGTGACCACTGGCGGTTCGGCTTTACGGGCAGCAGAGCGCATCCAGGCGGCGGGCTACCACGTGGGAGGGATTCTGGCGCTGGTGGATCGCTTGGAGGGAGCCGCAGAGGCCTGTGCTCAAGCAGGGTTGACCTTTCGGGCTCTGTTTACGATTGAGCAGTTGCGGCACCATCATCACCAATTGCAGCAGATCTGAGCCCTCCCGACTCTGGCTTGGCAAGATCACCCCAGCATTTTGCAGCAGAGGGTTTTCCATCCTCAGGGGTTCGATATCCTGCCAAAAACCCTCTGAGATACATGCAGAGACTGCGGAATTGCCGTAGGCTAGGGAAGCAATTTCCCCCGATACCCATGTTCACGGATCCTCATTCCCCCAGCTCGGAATTTAGTGTTCATGTATTGCGGGAGGGACTGATCGAATCGGTCCATCGTTGTCAGGCGGTGGTAGCGGATGAGCGGGGTCGAACTTTAGCCAGTGCGGGATCCAGTTCAGCAGCGATTTTTGCTCGCTCCGCTCTCAAACCCTTTCAGGCCATGGCATTTCTTTCCACCGGGATCCATGAGCGCTATCAGCTCTCAGAAAAGGATCTGGCCGTCATGTGCAGCTCTCATCAGGGAAGTCGACAGCATGCACGGCAGGTGTTTGCCATGCTCTGGCGGGCTGATCTGGAAACGGAGCACCTGCTATGTCCGACACCCGCAAACGCTCCCAGCCCCCTCTGCCACAACTGTTCCGGTAAGCATGCGGGCATGCTGCTGGCCAGCCGCAGTCAGAACTGGAGTTTGCATGATTATCCTCAGCGTCAACATCCGGTGCAGAAGCTGATCCGGTCCCAGCTGGCGGATCTGCTCCATATGCCTGCGGATGAATTTCTCGCGGCTCGAGACGACTGTGGAGTTCCCACCTATCAACTGCAACTGGGGCAGATGGCCAGTCTCTATGCCCAGCTCACAGCGGGACAGCGTGCTGATCTGGAGATGTTGAGCCGGGCCATGACTCAATTTCCGGAAATGGTGGGGGGGCCAGGTCGCTTTGATACCGAGCTGATGCAGGCCAGTGAAGGCACGGTGGTCAGTAAATCAGGAGCGGAAGGGATCCAGTGCGTCGGGCGCTGTGGGCAGCGTTTGGGTCTGGCGATTAAAGCCAACGATGGGGCAGCCCGGGCCAAGCATGCCCTCACCATTCACCTGCTCAGACAGATGGGCTGGATCACGCCTGCTGCCGCCGAATCTCTGTCAGAAAAGTTTTGTCATCCGGGCAGCTACACCCGTCTGGAGGTGGATGGCGAGTGGGATCTGGGTTATTCGTAAACATACCCCTGTTCGCCGTTATCCTCTTCGTCCACGGTTTCCACCGACTCCACCTGGATGACGCGGCGAGGTGGACGGGAGGGATCTTCCTCTTCATCTTCGTCAGGGAGACGGGGAGGTTGTTGGGGACGGGTGGCAGGACGAGGGCGGCGGGGGCGATCCTCACCTCCGTTATAACGAGAACGGCGATCGGGGGCTGCCCTTCCCCCTCGCGGAGCCTCCGTCTCATCCCAGGTATCTTCCACGTAGACATCCCGAACATCCTCGTCAGGTGGAATTGGACGAGAGGGGCGGCGGGGACGGGCAGAGGTATCGGCCACTAGCTGAGGGCGGGTACGGGAACGGGTGGAACGGCGTTTTTCATCCCGACTTTCAAAGGTACGGCTGGCTTCGGAGGCGGATCGCATTCGCACCCCTTGCGTCTGACCCACCACCCGAGCACGCCGCGTTTCATAAGAGGATCCGGGTTTGTAGGTACGGG
Source organism: Synechococcaceae cyanobacterium SM2_3_1 (assembly GCA_012030715.1). Lineage (GTDB taxonomy): Bacteria > Cyanobacteriota > Cyanobacteriia > Thermostichales > Thermostichaceae > JAAUUJ01. Next base: position 17,432 of record JAAUUJ010000083.1, read on the forward strand.
TAAATCCCTCCCGTCGCGGTTGCCCCTGCACCTGCCGTGACTTAGACACCAGCTGGAGCCGTAAACGAAAGGACTCGATGGCAAAGAACCCTGCCATGACCACCAGCAAAACCTGAGCAAAAAAGAGAAGAGGGATCAGACGATACCCCTCCAGAAACAGGCATAGCCCGTAAATGATGCCCATGACAGCAAAAACAACATCGTACTCACGGGCAGCATCGGGTTTGAGATAGCGAATCACAAAAACCATGGCGCTGGCGATAATCACGAGCGCCCCCATGAGAAAGGCAGGATTCGTGGTCAAAAACATGGAAAAACACCCTGAGTCAAGGCAGAGAGGTAAGCTTTGATCGGGTTTATCTTAACACCTGGCCGCTGTGACCCAGTTCAGCCACCCCGAGGAAGCGGCAGTGCCCGGAAGTACGATCCATCGGTTGCGGGTCGGGTTAGGACGTCAGGTTTCTAGCCTCCACCGAAGAGTAGTGCAGAGACTGGGTTTCCAGATCGGGACGCAACTCTTTGGCTCCCCGCAGGTAGACATGATGAATCTGGGAACGGGGCCGCTGCGTGTTGATCTGCATCAGCACCCGTATACAACAGGCCAGCCCACCCGTGACCTGCATGTGCTGCACATCCAGCAGGGGCACTTGATCCCAGCCAGGACGGGAGCGAGCCACTTGCGCCGGGTAAATCGTATTCAGATCAGGGGTAACAGAAAAAATCACATTGACCACATCGTCCACCTCCACAGGATTGCGATCCAGGAGATGATCTAGGAGCTCCGTCACGGCTTCGGCAATGGACTGAGGTGTGTTGGCCGCAGCTGTTGTGGCTCCTCGAATGGCTCTCACCCTTTCCACCATGGCAACACCTGATCCTCATGATCCCTTGTAATCGCAACCCCTGAAGTTGCTGGGAAAATTATACTGGCTTGGTGAAACCTTACTCGGGTTCCAGGCTGGCACGCGTTTCTCGCCCACTCAAAATATCGAGACGAAAGGTTAGTGATGGGCTGAGGTTTCCCTCCGGTAGAGGGTGAAAGGGGGCAGCACGGCGAATCGAACTGACGACCGCACTATCCACTAGATCATCTCCAGACGAGTCAGTCACCAAAATATGCTCCAGACTGCCATCAGCCCGCAGGGTGAGCTTGATACGGGTGAGATGGCTCTCATGATTGGTGGACTGGATCAGCCACTGCTGCTGAATTGCGGTTTGCAGGTGGGCCAGATAAGCACCCCATTGCAGATCTGCTTCAGCCGCCAGATTAGCGGGACCTGGGGAAGGCTGATCGGTGTTGGCCAGACCTGAAATTTCTCCCCCTGTTCCTGCCTGGGCTTGGGGTAGTGGGGGAGGCGCGGGGGGGGAGCAGCAACGGCAGACTGGGCAGAGGCAGGTGGAACAGATCTGGAGGATGCAGCCAGCAACTTTTCT
>JAAUUJ010000276.1 GCA_012030715.1 Synechococcaceae cyanobacterium SM2_3_1
TCTGGGGACATAAACACCTCTGGATTAATGGGGCAGCCTGTTGGTCTAAGTGTTGTGGTTGAGCCAGAAAGGGCAGACCGTGAGGCTGTTTAGAATCCCCGTGCCTTTAGGCCGGGGAGTATGTCAAATTGAGAGTACTGAGCCGGAGGATATTCAGGATATTGATGGTCATTTGCGGGGTGGGCCCGAACGGGCTTTGGGTGATCTGAAGGGACATAGGCAGGCTTTTCCTAGTGTGAGAGTTCCGGCAGTGGATCCGTTGCCAGATCCCTAGAGAATAAACTCTTCAATGGCGGCGACAACCCCGTCCTCTTCCACCGAAGGAGCAATCCAGTCGGCGATAGCCTTGATCTCGGGTTTAGCATTGCCCATGGCCACTCCGATCCCTGCATACTGCAGCATTTCAATATCGTTATCACTGTCGCCAATCGTCATCACCTGATCGGCGGTTAACCCCAGCATCCCCTCCGCCAGATATTTCACAGCACTCCCTTTATTCACGGCTGCATGGGTGGCCTCCAAAAAGGTCGGCGTGGAGCGGGTGAAGTAGAGCTGATCCGCCGGAAACTGAGCCTGGATTATGATCGTCAACTCGTCGATCAGATCCGTATCTTCGGTCATGGCCAGGATCTTGGTGGCGCGGAAGCTTTGCGGATCTGGATACTGGGAAAACAGCTGGGCTGGCACCTGGGAGCGTTCGGCGTAGGCCTGACTGAGAGGGTTCATTTCTTTGACGTACAGCTGATCATCAATGTAGATGTGAATCGCCAGAGGATAATCGGCATAGGCATCCAGCAGTTTTTGGGCCAGGACTGTATCCACAAGCCAGTGGCGGTGAGTTTGACCATCCTCCGGCTGCCGGATCAGCGCTCCCTGATAGGTGCTGAGGGGCATGCTGGCCTGGATCTCCTGATGGAAGCGCACTGCTGAACGGTACATGCGTCCGGTGGCAATGGCCACGTCGATCCCCTGGTGTCGCACTCGGTTCAGGGTTTCCAGAACTGCCGGGGTGATCTGATTAGATTCACCACTAATCGTGCCATCAATATCCAGAACCAGCAGCCGGATATCGGAGGAGGGGGGGACAAAAGATTCTGCCACCATACAAGGTCTCGGGAAAAACCACCCAGACCCTAGCACGCCCCTCGGGCTGGATGATGTCTTCTCCAGCAGATCCTGACAATGGAGAGATCGATCTCAGATGGCTCTGCCCCACCACTTCACTTTAGGCCAAGGAAATCCAGCATATAAAATGAGAAATAGAAGCATAGATCAAGTGTAGAGAGGTAATTCACGTGAGAGCTTTGTGGCAGTCTCGCTGGTTTAAAGGTTTACTTGCCGTTCTGTTGGCCGTGGTGCTCTGTCTGGCCCCCATGAACGAGGCCTGGGCCCGCAGCGGGGGTCGAGTGGGAGGAGGATCGTTCCGTGCCCCTCGGTCTTTACCGCGCCAATCCGCGCCTCGCTCAGGTCCTGTTTATCCGGGAGGAGGGTTTGGCTTTCCCTTTCTGTTGCCGTTCTTCTGGGGAGGTGGCGGTGGGTTTCTCACCCTTTTCTTAGTGCTGGGTGTGGGCAGCTTCCTGTTGCGCAATTTGCAGGCCTCACGTGAAAGTTCCGGAGGCTACGACGATCGCGGGTTTTACAAGCAGTCTAATCAGAAGGTGCAGCTAACTGAGATCAAGCTGGGTCTGCTATCCAGTGCTCGGGGTCTGCAACGAGAGATCGATGCCTTAGCCATGGAAGCCGATACCAACTCTCCGGAAGGTTTGCGGGAACTGCTGCAAAATGTAACTCTCACCCTCACCCGGCACCAGGACTACTGGGTTTATGGTCAGGTGGACACTCGCAGCACCGCACTTTCGGAAGCTGAGCAAGCCTTCTACCAGCTGTCTCTGAAGGAGCGCAGCAAATTTAGCACCGAGACTCTCTCCAACGTGGGCCAGAAGCGGATCCAGACCTCTGATACCCAGAAAAGTGCCGAGACCGATGCCCTCCAGGATCTGGGGGAATATATTGTTGTCACACTACTGGTGGCGTCAAATAAGGATTCGAGTACACTACCTGTAGCTAACTCGGTGTCAGCCCTACGGCAGGGGATAATGCAGCTTGGATCCATTGCCGCTGAACAAATCGTGGCTGTGGAGGTCCTGTGGACGCCTCAGCAGGAGGGTGATGTCCTTTCTGCAGATGATCTGCTGACTGAGTACCCTCAGCTGCGTCGCTTGTAAGGTTACTCTGCTCGATCTCCTCCGTTCAGGCTGCCATCTCGCTATCGGCTTTTGCCTGTCCGGAGGGTTTTCCGTGTCTCAATTTTCCACCTCACCTGATTTTGAATGGACTGCAACCGCGGCTCAGCCTCACCGCTTCTCCAACCGTCCTGATCCTGACAAGCTAGCGGATCAGATGCTAGACGATGTCTTTACCGATCTGGAGAACACCCTCAATACTCCCGCTGCATCGCCTCAGTCCTACCCCTTTTCCCGTTCACGTCGCCCCTTACGGGCGCATTCATCCCCTTTAGATGGGGGACTTGTGGCAGCAACCCTTGCTACACTTGCCCTCCTGGGATCGGTGCTGCTGCTCAAACATGGGCTGCAACTGTCTGCTTCCGTGCCCGTTCCGCTGGCCCAACCTCTGTCGGAATCCACAACAGCTGAGACGCTTGCTCTGGCAGAAGCCGAATCTCTGCAGCGCAGTCTCCTGGACCGCAGTCAGATCGATAAACTGAAGTTGCCGATCGCCGAAGACAATCAGGACAAGGCGGCAGCTCCCCAAGAAGGTCCTCCACCTCGTTCTAGCGTCCCTGGTAACTCCACGAGATCTCCGCAGGCCTCGGCTCCAACCCGTCCTGCTGCCCCTGCTCCGGCTGCACTGGGTGGATTGCCTCCTTCATTGAAATTGGTGGGGATCATGCGTCATCCTGGTGAACCTATTGCCTTGATTGTGATGAATGGAGAGGTGAGACAGGTGCCCGTCGGTCAGGCTGTAGATGGGGGCTGGCGCGTCAGCAGAATTGCACCCTACAGTGTAGCGATTAGCAATGGAGCCCAGAACGTCAATCTACCCCTGGGCCAAGAACTGTAGCGGAGAAGTTCGCTAGCGTAGAAGGGATCGATGCCACTGCCCGTTTGCCTGTGTGTTTATGCCTGAGCCTGCTGCTGAGCCCCCCTCCTCTGATCCTTTACTGGAGTCATTCAAAGCTGAGTCCGGCTGAGCCTTCGGACTGGCAGCAAGCAACAGAGGAGAAAGATCAGACCCGTGTCTCTACTCTTCTCCAGGGACAAAAG
>JAAUUJ010000277.1 GCA_012030715.1 Synechococcaceae cyanobacterium SM2_3_1
CTTTTAATTCATACGCTTGCCTGAGACGCTGCTTGCTGAGTAAATAGCTATCGAGTTTTAGCCTTTTCTTGTTCATTTAAATCCTTACGATTCTTAAGAATAAGTCTTTTTGCACCCTTGTCCGTAATCCGCGACTGTTGTCTGATTCTATCGAGTTCCTTGATGACTTCCTGCATCACATGGAATCTGTCATAGACAATACGACCGTTGGAGAATACCTCCTTGATCACCTTGGCAAATCCGGCCCACATATCGATACTCACTTCCTCGACCATCAGCCTCTCTTCCTCTGTCCATAAGCTTCTCAGGGCTAAAATGATCTCTTCTGCCTTATGACTATCAATCACCTCGAGCAGACAATGATTATCGAGATCACTGATGTTAGTTACATATTGATGATGTCCTTTGCGCATACTGAACTCGTCGATACTGATTTTCTTGGACCGAAACCCTTGGGCTTTTTTTTGCCTGTCGCTTCTCAAACTGATGATTAAATATACCTTCAACCTGGTCTCGACTCAACCCTTCATTCTGACTAACTTGCTCAATCGTAGCTTGCTTGACTTGTTGATAAATATAGGTTTCGTAGTACTGGGTATAGGGACGTTCCCAGTCTATAAATAGGAGGGTTTCGGTGGAATAGCGCTGACAATGAGGGCAATGAAATTGGCGACGAGGCACCTGGAGATACACTGAACGTCCAAAGATAGCCAGGTCTCACACTAGGATGGGGCGATTTTGATTAATCTTGGTGATCGTCTGTCCACAATGAGGACACATCATCTCTTTAGAGGTCAGCTCGAGTTTGAGGACAACGTGGTGTTCTAACTCCACAAACTCTTGGATTTGAACGCCAGAAAGACCCAATAGGCTATCAAGAGGCACCATCACACACCAGAGAACTCGGTTTCTTCTTATACCTTGCACACCAAGATGTCAGGAGAGCCACTTAGATTTTCTATCAACTGCGCAGTAGCATCCCATGTGGAATGATCATAATATCGACCTAGATTAAAGTTTGGTGTAGCGTTAATCCGAGCAGACTCAGCTGGAGGAAATGGCCTCAGATGCTCAGGGAAAAATGCCTTTAGATCAGGAACTCCGCCTGCTTCAGTAGCATACACTGGCATTCCTGACTCAAGCATTTCATTTAAGCTTAGACCCCACCCTTCTACTATGCTTGTAAATAAACCAACCTGGTGATCTGATAGCAGAGATCGTAATCTTTCTCGCTCAAATTGAGGGATTATTTTGATCTGCTCTCTAAGTCGCAATTGATCCAAATCTGGCGGCAGAGTTATATTCCCACAGCCAGCAATTGTGAATGTATCAGAAGGGAAATTGTAGGCACGTTGCCGAATAAATTGAAGCAGACGTTGGTACCCCTTATGAGCAACCCACCGACCTATCCAAAGAAAACTAATTCCACAGTTCTGGTCAGATTCACAAGCAACTTGTCGCTGAAATCGGATCTCAGTTAAGGCTTGTTGATCATACTTCGATAGAGCATTCATATAAGACTTAAACTTTTGATTCCAAAATGGAAAGTATGTCTGCATCCATTTTAGTTCTAACGATCCCAAGCAAAAAATATTATCAGCTAAATACCATCCCATTATTACATCTTTAATTTTCTCTGGGAGTGAAACCGTATGCAAAGCTGCATGTGTCAGTAACTTAGCATTGAATTTAAGTAGATCTCTGTAGTGACTAAGTAAATATTGTATATCTGGCTGAACACTTCTTGCTAAGAGCAAGTCGGCAGACTGTCTCAGTGGGATTGTAATTAGGGAAGGCGGAGCATCAACTACATCATATTTTTCTTTTGAGAGAGCTAGGTACTGATTAACTTTTTCCCGCATCAAGGCTACTCTACGAATTTTGCCAAGCTTACCATTTTTTTCTAAAAGGGGAAGCGGTGACCAAAGAGTTACTCTATGGTTCCTACCTCTGAGTGACTCACTTAAATTTATCGCCGCTTGAGCAGCCCCATACTTCGGTGAAAGTGGGGCATGAGTTATGATAAGTATATTCATCAGTTTAAAGTGTCAAGTTTAATATGCATCCCTCCAAAATAAGTGTTTAGCGCCAGCATAGTGTCTAACAAGTGAATGGGTCTTTCTCCGGATCGAGAAGTTATCATCTAGTGTTGTAGCCAGTACTTCTGAAGGAAACCAATCTCCATTCTGTTTCCAAAAGGCATAAGCAATAAGCGTTTGCTCAAAGTGAGTTGTTGCTTGCTTAGCAAAGGGGAGAAGAGACAAGAGTAGCTCTTGGTTAAGCTCTTGCAGGAGAGATTGCTTCGGATAATAAACTACCCCACAATTTAGGGGAGACTGGCTCATAATTCTAGGTTCACCTAGGAACTCTGCTACTGCTGGATCATAAGATCTTTTGCAGTCCTCACCTACAATGATAGATGAAGAGGATTTTAGTAATGAGAGTAAGGACTTAGTGAAATTTCCAAACCACAGCACATCAGTATCAAAGAATAATAGATCTGATCTCAAGCTAGCCGCCAACGTTACTGTAAACTTTTTGGAATACCCACCCCACTTTCCTGATTGTTGCCAGCAACGAATAAACTTTTGATAGTTTTGATCTAGCTCTGACAGTAATGTTTCCCAGTGAATAATATCAACACCTTGAGGGATGTGATCAAAACCAGAACACAGAGCAGCATAAGCATCATCCGAGTCCGCAACCAACCATAATGGTGGTATGTAGTCTAAATATCGAATGAGAGTAGATAGGCTATATATCAATAGAGGAATATCGTTTGTCCGAGTAATAGTTGCAAATCGTGGGAGTTGGAAATCAACAGAATGCCATTGGACGGATGGTAATGTGCGAACTTTAATCTCTTTCAAGAGGTTACAGTAGCCATAGAAGACTCTATATTTAAAACTTTGCCTTAGTCTAGGAATAGTAATTAACGGAGCCATAGCTTTCCAGATAATTATTGTTTTTACTTGCTTTGATAGAGTGATTTAGTTTCTTGGCTCATTGTTAATTAACAAAAATTGATTGTCAAAGTTCTTTTTGGCGTACTCGTAAAGTTCGACTTCGAGTGAATTATATTTTTTCAGTAGAGCAATTGCTTCAGACGAAAACTCTTGAGCGATGGGTTTATTCTTTGTCGCTTTTTCTCGCTTTTTCCAGGAAAACTCTTTGTTTCAATCCAAGTTTTTCTGAAAAGAATAAGTGATTCCTCGAATGCTTAGTGGTGCAGAAAAGTCCTGAAAGCGAGATAT
>JAAUUJ010000084.1 GCA_012030715.1 Synechococcaceae cyanobacterium SM2_3_1
CCGCCGTTTAAATTCTCCCCACAACTGGGCCTGCCGCAGGATCCCCAATGGATCGGTCTGGTACTGCACCACACCCTGCACATTTTCTGGGGGCACTACATTCTCAAGTAACAGAGAGGAAAGGGAAGAAAGTGGTTGTAGATGCTGATTTCTGCCCGCTGAAAACTTTCACTGCTGCGACTGGCCAGCACCAATTGATCCGAGTAGCGCTGCACCACCTGCCGCAGAGGAGCATCCAGATCATCTCCCCCCAGGGTTTGGGGGACTAAAAAACTGCTGGGCAGATTCAAGACCACTACTTCTGCCCCAGCCTGCTCCAGTAGCCGCAATGTCAGGGCAGCATAGTTAGCCCGCTCTAGGCGGAAGTCCAGTTCTTGGCCACTCGGATCGCCTTCCACCTGGCCATCAATCCCCAGGATCACCACCTCTGCAGCAATTTCCTGAGGTCCTCGCCAGCGGAATAGCCACTGTTGCAGATCACTTTCCAGTCGTACCAGCAGCGCCGATCCACTGGATAAACTCAACAACGTTGCCCAGGCAATCCCCCAGGACACTCCCCAGGGCCAGTAGCGACTGATGCGTTGGCCTTGCGTGTTTCCAGCCACAGTTTTGTTGACCTTTTGTTGACCTCCTCTCGGCAGCGTAGCGCCTTAACGCCAAACAGAGAATTCGGCCATGTCCGGGTTTTAGTTCACAGCGGTGGTGTCCAGGTTGCGGGCCTGCGTAGCTGTTTCGGGATCGATCCCCAGACGGGTGAGGTTGATGCGACCACGATTATCAATACTGCGCACCTTCACCACCACCTCATCACCCACCTGCAATTCATCCTCCACCTTACCGACGCGGTAATCCGCCAGCTGCGAGATGTGAACCATCCCTTCCTTGCCGGGCAAAAATTCCACGAAGGCCCCGATGGGGATAATCCGGGTGACTTTGCCCAGATACACCTGCCCTTCCTCAATCCTGCGCACCAGATCAATGATCCGGCGCTGCGCCGATTCCGCCTGGCCCCCACGGCTGGAGGCTACCGTTACGGTGCCATCATCAGCAATATCAATTTTGGCTCCCGTTTCTTCAGTAATACTGCGGATCATCTTGCCACCTGGACCGATGATCTTTCCGATATCTTCAGGGGGCACCTGGAAGGTAAGCAGGCGAGGGGCGGATTCGGCAAGCTGTGAACGGGATTCTGGCAGAACCGTCAGCATTTTGTCCAGGATGTGCATCCGACCGGCATTGGCCTGGATCAGGGCCTGGCTTATAGTTTCTACCGTAATGCCTGCAATTTTCATATCCATTTGCAGGGCAGTAATCCCGTCAGAGGTCCCTGCTACTTTGAAGTCCATATCCCCCAGGAAGTCTTCAATCCCCTGGATATCAGTTAGGATGCGGATCTCATCCCCTTCTTTAATCAGGCCCATCGCCACCCCACTCACGGGTTTGCTGAGCGGAACCCCAGCATCCATCAGGGCCAGAGTCGAACCGCAGACTGATCCCATGGAGGTGGACCCATTGGAGGAGAGCACCTCCGAGACCACACGGATCACATAACCAAACTCTTCCTTGGGAGGTAGGACCGGGATCAGGGCTCGCTCCGCCAGGGCTCCATGTCCAATTTCTCGCCGTCCAGGAGAGCGAGAGGGACGGGTCTCTCCCACAGAAAAGGCCGGGAAGTTGTAGTGGTGCATATAGCGTTTTTCTTCGCTGGGGTGCAGATCATCAAGCTCCTGGGCATCTCCTGGCGTTCCCAGGGTCACGATCGACAGCACCTGTGTCAGTCCACGGCTAAAGAGGCCACTTCCATGCACCCGCGGGATCAACCCCACTCGGATACTGATTGGCGAACTTCATCCAGCTTGCGCCCATCCACACGCACATTTTCTTCGATTACCTGGAGACGCATCTGTTTTTTCACCAGACTTTTGAAGGTGCTGTCCAGTTCTTTGGGATTCCCCTCCCAGCGCAAACGCAGCGGATCCTCCTCGGGCAGCTTGGTGAGCTGAGTTTCCAGCTGGGCTTTAATTTCATCCAGCTGTGCATCCCGCTCGTTCTTGGCCAAAAACTGCTTCAAGATCTGCTTGATCTGGGTTTGAGCCCGTTCAGCCACAAACTCACTCAGGGATGGATCCAAAACAGGAGGCTCAATGGGAACGGGGTGACATTCCAGATCTTTAAAGATTTCCTCCTGAGCCGTGAGCAGTTCTTGGATGGCTTCAAAGCCAAACTCAATCGCCTCGATCACATCTTTTTCAGGCAACTGATTTGCCCCTGCTTCCACCATAATGATGCCTTCACGGGTCGCTGCCAGCACCAGATCGAGATCACCGGATTCAATCTCTGCATAGGTGGGGTTAATGATGAATTCATCTTTGACCAAACCCACCCGCACGGCCCCCCACCGGACCCATAAAGGGCAACCCCGCTGTGCGTACACCAATCGATGCTCCTAAAATGCAGAGAATGTCGGGGGGGAGGTTATCATCCACCGAAAGTGTCTGGCCACAATCTGGATATCATCGCGTAGCCAGTCCGGGAACAGAGGGCGCATAGGCCGATCGATCAGACGCGAGATCAGGGTGGCTCGCTCTGGGGGTTTACCTTCACGGCGTAGATACCCTCCTGGAATCCGGCCTGCAGCGTAAAGCCGTTCTTCGTAGTCCACCAACAGGGGCAGAAAATCGACCCCAGGACGCCCGGGCTGGCGAGTTGCAGTGATCAGCACCGAGGTGTCTTCTGCCTTGATCCAGATCCCTGCCCCTGCCTGTGGAGCCATCAATCCAATGCAAACCTTAATTTCCCGACCGTAAAAGGAAATTGACTTCGTATACTCTGCCATGCTGTCGTGTCATCCACTTTTCTTTCTTGACAGTCATGGTAGCATTGCCGCACCTAACCGATAGTGATGATTTTCGGGTTGCATTGATCACCCTTGGGCAAGCCAAACCAGTATCCTGATTCTCCTGCAGTTCAGGGATCCTGAGAGGGATTGTGGACATCTTGCGGGTCTCAACGGGAGAGAGGATTGCGGTCTTCTGCGGCAGCCCCCACCACTTTCTGAATCCGTTTTTCACGAGTTACATTCCTGCGAGCACTTCCGATCCAGGTGAGTAGCGTTTTCTTAGTGGAGTTGTTGAAGGCTTCAAAGTTGCGTTTAGCTACCGGACAGGATCGCAGGGCTTGTTGCAGATCCTCAGGGATGATTAATGTCTCTCCAGTGAACCTCTGGGCAACTTTTGCAACACAAAGAAGGCATAGCCGTAGTCTTCCTTAAAGCGTCGATAGGTCTCAATTTCCTGCAGCTCACCCCTCAATACGGCGATCTCTTCCTGGGTGCGATCCGGTTGGTTCAGCAGGTGGGTAATCCTGGCTTCCAGGGGAGTGTAGTAATTCCACCAGGCGGCTTCCGGCAGGATGAAATGATCCACCAAAGCATAGCCAGAAGCAGGCATGGACTGGAGGCGATGATCCAAAAGCTGCATGTCGGGATATCCCTGCTGCCAGTAGCCTCGCAATTCTGGATCAACCTCAGGGGAGAACCAGACCAGATCACTGAACACCAGATAGCCTCCCGGTTTCAGGAAGGGGTGCCACTGGGTTAATCCCTGGGAAACTCCGATGATGTAAATAGATCCTTCTGCCCAAATGAGATCAATGCTTGCTTTTGGAAAGTTCAACTCCAGCATGGATTGACACAGACAGGTAATCCGGTCCTGAAATCCTGCGGCCTCTGCCGCTGTCTGCAAGTGTTCAAGAAACGGAGGATGAAGATCGATGGCTGTAATGTGACCGTCGGAAAGCTCAGCTAGCACCAGGGTTTGCGCTCCAGGACCACAGCCAATATCCAGGATCTGGGGCTGATGGAGTGGAGGCAGTTTGTGAAAAGCCCGGATGGTATACTCTCGGCCTCCAGGGCTTTCCCTGGGCAGATCTTGATGAATCTTAAAAAAAGTATCCACAGGCTCAATGCTCCAGATCTCTCCTGTAAATCATCTCACCTGCTGGTGGAATTGACTGCCCGGCGAACCTTAGGTGCCTGGTCACCAGGAACGTCAGTTTCCCAGTCAGAGCTGGGGGCAGGAGCATTCATGAGAGCGAAAGGGTGACCGTCGCTTGTTGACAGGTGCCACAACCCGGCCCATTGGGTTCCAGAGTTGTATAGTCAGGCCTAAAGGTTTCGGTGACACTGCGGCCATCGGCGCTGATCAGGGTGAGGCTGACTTCTTCAGGGGTAAAGTCAAGCAGTTGCACTCCGGTCGAGGAACAGATCCCGCGATCTCCAGGCGGGGAGGAGGCATCGCCACAGACAACATTGATGCTGTCTCCATCACTTCCAGTGGCCAGCAGCGTATATTCATTCACACCTGGGGCGTTCACCACCACATTCAGAACATTAGGGCAGGGCAGTAACGTGCAGGTTTGACCAACAGGAGAATCGGAGCCACAGGCCACCAATCCACCGATCAGCAGCAGACACAGCACCATGAAGGACCCAATCTTTTTCAGCATAATATCCACCTCCACTGGTATGGAAACCCAGAAATTTTAGCTAATCGGCGGGAAGCCCGCGCTCTCCCGCAGGGGAGCGTCGGGATGAGAGCCAGGGGCGTTGAGGGGGTATGTGCTTCGCACACGCTGCGCGAACGATGCCCCCGTTGGCGCAGCCTGTCCGCAGGACATAGCGCCCGAATCAGGGGAATCCTGCTGCTCAATGTAGCGCTTCAGAACGGATACCGTGACCCCTCCACAACTGGCAATAAAGTACGACTCATTCCAGAGAACAGACTTCCAATAGAACTTGTTCACGCGCTCTGCAAACTCAGACCTCAACCTGCGGCTGGACACAGACTTCAGGTTGTTGATGAACTTGGGCAAAGCCATCTGAGGGTAGTACTGAAACAGGACGTGGATGTGGTCAGCCTCACCATTGACCTCTATCAGCTTGCAGTCCCATTTCTCGCACAGGTCGCCAACCACCTCTGTCAGCCGTTGCAGCATCTCAGCCGTCAACACCTTGCGGCGGTATTTCGTAGTGAGCACCAGGTAGGCCTTAAGGTCTGAAACCGAGCGCCCGCTTGAAACAAAGTCATCCTTCATTAATAGGTGTGCCTTAAATGTGCTACACTTATTGTATGCGAATAGCCTACCAATATCGACTGCAACCAACCTACGAACAGCGATGTCAAATGAGTCGCTGGCTCGATATGTTGCGGCACCAGTACAACTGGCTGCTGGCAGATCGCTTTGATTGGTGGGAGATGAACCACTGCCCAGTCAATGCTTGCCCGCTAGTGGCGAGTATTGCTGAGCCTAGGGAGCAGCCCAACTACTACAGTCAGAAGCGGTCATTGGTGCCGTTGAAAGCCGAGCGGCCCTGGTACAAAGAGATTCATTCCCAAGTCCTTCAGGACATGGTGAAGCGGGTCAACCTGGCCTTTGAACGATTCATTAAGGGCGATAGTTCGGGCAAGCGTAGCGGCAACCCCGTTTCAAGGGGCAACACCGCTACCGAACGTTCACCTATCCGCAGGCTAGTCACGACTGGATTGAAGGCAACCGGGTCACGCTACCCAAGGTTGGGCCTGTAAAGTTCATTTGTCATAGGCCGCTGCCTGAAGGGTTTGCGCTCAAGACAGTAGCCGTGTCCTTAAAGGCCGATGGCTGGTACATCACGTTCTCCCTGGAGGATAAGTCTGTACCAGAACAACCACTGCCTGAGATTGTCCCGACTGAGGCGAACAGTCTGGGCGTTGATGCTGGGCTAGAGTATTTCGTGGCCTGCTCAGACGGCACTACAAAGCAGCCGCCTAAGTTCTACAGGCAGGCTGAAGAGAGGCTGGCAAAGCTTCAGGTAAAGCGTGAACTGAGGCCCAATGGTTCCAAGGCGCGGCGCAAGCTCAATGCCAAAATAGCCAAGCTTCACCAGCGTATTGCTAGGCAGCGGCGACAGTGGCATTTTGAAACCGCTGGTGAGCTGGTTGACAAGGCTGAAGTCATCTTTGTCGAGGATCTACAAGTCGCCAACATGACCCGCCGATGCAAGCCTAAACCAGGTGGGAGCGGCGAGTTCTTGCCTAATGGTCAGGCGGCTAAGTCTGGCCTGAACAAAAGTTTTGCTGACGCTGGGATAGCTGGGTTCCTGAATGAGATACTACCTTTCAAAGCTGCAAAAGCTGGGAAGATAGTCGCAAAGGTTAACCCCGCTGGCACATCCCAGCATTGTGCAATTTGCCTGAACCGAGTACCGAAGGAGTTATCCGACCGCTGGCATAGCTGCCCCCACTGTGGAGCATCCATGCCGCGAGACGTGAACTCTGGAGTACTCATCAAAAAAGTGGGCCTGGGACATCGGCTCACGATAAAACGCGAAGGTCGAAAGACTGGAGAAGCCCGCCCTCTCCGCGAAGCGTGAGGGCCGGGAGTATGTCACGGATGGTCTATTGATCTGGAAATGACCCGATCAGCCTCTCGATCAATCTGAGAATACACTGAAAATCCAGCGGGCGGATAGCCCCTATGACACACTGGAGCTGTTGTTTTGATTAGCAACGGTCACGATAGCATTGGCAAGCATCACCGACGTATGCAGATGACCTCACGTCAACGGCGCCACATCATTTGGGGATTAGGGATGCTGGCTGGCTGGCTCCTGGTGATCCTGATGGTCATCCGTGGCCCTGCCTGGGCCCAGACCCCTGTGCAACCTTTTGTCGACTTCCTTATTCCATCCCCTCAACCCACCCCAACCTCAGTATCCCCCTCTCCTTCGGAAGATTTCCCGTCTCCAGAGGGGTCTCCTGCCGGAAACCTTTTACCCTCTCCTCCTCCATCCATCCAGCTACCAAAGGATGCGGGTACAGATGTCGTTGTGAGAGGGATCCCTGTCTTAAGGCTGCAGACGGCTCAGTATTCCAGTGAGGTCAGAGCCCAGGCGGTGGAGTTTGAAATTGAGCGGTTTTTAGACTTTGACCGGACTGGATCCTTACCTGTGCCGGAAGTTCGAGCTTCCCAAACTCGGGATTTGCAATACATTTTAGAATTGGGAGTGGCGGACAACTTTGAATTGACTCGACAATACCTGTTCACCGTTACACTCGCGGATGCTGCCGCTGCTCTGAATGCTCCCTCCCCCACCCTTAAGGATGTAAGTGCGCTGGCCTCAACCTGGGCCAATGAGCTGGAGCGGGCGATCGCTGAGTATCGAGAGGTGGAACTGGCCCTGGTCAGAGGACAAGATCCCCGTGTCCTGGCCATCAGCCTCCTGCAAGCGGGGATGATTCTGCTGTTGGGATTCTTCCTCTGGAGCTGGTGCCGTTTTGGCATCAATCGCCTGGAGCAACTGCTGGAAAACCGGATGGGAGAGGGACGGGCGATCTGGGTGGATGTTTCCCTTACCCTGTCTCGGTTAATGCTGAGGTTATTGATTGCACTGGGATCAGTTCACCTGGCCATCAGTGTGGTGCCGATGTTGCGCCCTTTTCAGAGGGTGTTGTACTACCAAATTGTCCGCATGCGGGGCCTTTTCATCGACTTCCTCAATCAGGAGCTACCCAATTCCAGCCTTTCTGTCAGCAGCCTGATCCTCTTTGCCGTCCTGACCCTGCTGGTCTTCACCATTTCTCACTACATCAGCCTGGCTCTCAAGCACCGCTTTCTGACTCGCCTGGGCCTGGATCTGGGCACCCAAGAGGCCTCGGCCACCATTTTTAAATACACGATTACCGTTCTGGGGATGCTAGTTGTCCTACCCTTCAGTGGACTTAGTCTCAGTTCTCTGGCAGTGGTCGCGGGCTCTCTCGTTCTTGGTGTTGGCCTTGGCTTGCAGAATATTTTTTAATGACTATGTGAGTTATGTCGCCATCTTGATCGAGCGTCCGATCCAGGTGGGAGATCTAGTGGAAGTAGATGATCTGCTGGGCACAGTCGAGCGCATCCATCCCTGGGCAACCGTGGTGCGCACCCTGGACCGTATCTTTGTGGTCGTGCCTAATTCCCGCCTCACCAATCAGAAAGTGGTGAACTGGAGCTATCGGGATCCCCGTTGCCGGATCCATATTCCGGTGGGGGTGGCCTATGGATCAGATCCGCAGCAGGTGAAGGAGGCGATGTTATCGGCAGCCCGTTGCCATCCGCTCGTTCTCAGCACCCCAGAGCCGCAGGTTTGGCTGATCTCCTTTGGTCACTCCTCCATGGATTTTGAACTCCTGGTGTGGATCAATCGGCCT
The DNA here is from genome assembly GCA_012030715.1 of Synechococcaceae cyanobacterium SM2_3_1. Classification (GTDB taxonomy): domain Bacteria; phylum Cyanobacteriota; class Cyanobacteriia; order Thermostichales; family Thermostichaceae; genus JAAUUJ01. Next base: position 8,223 of record JAAUUJ010000084.1, read on the forward strand.
CAGGATCAGTTTATTTTAAAGAGTGATCTGAACTATGCCATCGTTGCAGAATTCCGCCACCGTCATATTGTCATCCCTTTCAATCAGCAGGATTTGCATATCCGCAGTGCCGATGGATTGCGTGGTGTCCTGCAACACCTGAATGGATCCAACCCCACCTATGCCAACGCTGCCTCTCCTGCCTCCCTGAAGGCTCCGGCTGATCAGGTACTCCCTCCTCCAGATCCGGAATCCGCGAGCGAGAGTTCTTCCCAGATTGGCTACCGCGATGATCAGGATAATCAAGACTTTCCCCAGGCTTAGAACCTTAGCGATCCTCCAGGAGCTGCCGTGCCATGATTCGTTTAACCCAGTATTCCCACGGTGGAGGTTGTGGCTGCAAAATTGCCCCAGCTCAGCTACAGGCCATCATGGAGCATCTCCCCCTGAGCACCTATCCACCTGATCTGCTGGTGGGCACCGAAACTCGGGACGATGCCGCTGTTTTTCGTCTTAACGATCAGCAGGCCCTGGTGCTGACCACCGATTTTTTCATGCCCATTGTTGATGATCCCGTAGACTTTGGGCGGATTGCTGCTACCAATGCCCTCTCTGATGTCTATGCCATGGGGGGAACCCCGATCCTGGCCCTCGCGGTGTTGGGAATGCCTATCAACCAGCTACCTATGGAGGCGATCCAGGGGATCATGCAGGGGGGACTACAGGTGTGTCAGGCGGCGGGTATTCCCTTAGCTGGTGGTCACTCCATTGATTCTCCAGAACCGATCTTTGGTCTGGTGGTTGCGGGTCTGGTCCACCCCCAGCTGGTGCGCCGGAACGCCACCGCTCAGCCCGGAGATCACCTGGTGTTGACCAAGCCTCTCGGAATTGGGGTCATGACGACTGCACTCAAAAAAGGCCAATTGAGCCCAGAAGGATATGCCCAGGTGCTGGACCTCATGACTCAGTTAAACCGGATCGGTGCGCAGTTAAGTCAGGAGCCTGCAGTTCATGCCATGACAGATGTCACCGGGTTTGGTCTCCTGGGGCATTGTTTGGAAATTGCGCAGGGGTCAGAGATCGCTGTGGAGCTAGAGGCCGCTGCCATTCCCATCCTGCCGGAAGCCCGCACCCTGGCTCAAGCTGGCATCTTTCCAGGCGCAGCACGACGAAATTGGGAAGGGTACACTGACGTTCAAGCCCCTCAACTGGCGGAGTGGGAACAGTTGCTGCTTGCCGATCCGCAAACCAGTGGTGGATTGCTGCTGGCGGTAGATCCCGAACATTCGCATTCTCTCCTGCAAATCCTGCATGATCAGGGCTGGCGGGATGCTCGTCGGATTGGTCATTGCAAAACAGGATCCCCAGGTATCTATGTCTTCTCCTCCTGATCTTCTACCCCAGTCGTCTGACCCCAGCTCGCTGCCATCCCCTCCAGATCGGCTGGTGATCTCAGGATTGCGCATCTATAGCTACAGTGGCTATGCAGCAGCGGAGCGGGAGCTCGGGCAATGGTTTGAGCTAGAGTTTGAAGTGTGGGGTGATCTGCAACCCGCGGCCATCAGTGGTCAGCTGAGCGACACCTACGACTATCGAACAGCAATCGAGCACATCACACACCTGCTGAGCACCCAATCATTTTTCCTGATTGAAAGCATGGCTGAGTCGATCGCCAGCCTGCTTCTCCGTGAGATCCATGCCCCTCAGGTCCGCGTAAAACTGAGTAAATGTCATCCCCCAATCCCAGGAATGACAGGTGTGGTCACGGTTGAGATCCACCGTCGCTCCGCCTCCACGCCAGATCCTAATAGAGTCATTCAAGAACACCTTTCTTCCCCTGCAGAATGAGCTAGCCTAATGGGGTAACCTGAGCACAAGTCCATAACTATGGACTACGATGATCACACTAGTAAGCATCAAGGCTACAGGGGTAGCATTGAGCCAAACCACTAGGGGGAGAGAAGCTGATGGGACTGTTTGATCGGGTTAGCCGGATCGTACGCGCAAATATCAATTCGATGGTGAGTTCTGCCGAGGATCCCGAGAAGATCCTCAATCAAACCATCAATGATATGCAAGAGGACTTGATCCAGTTACGCCAGGCTGTAGCAACTGCCATTGCCAGCCAGAAGCGGATGGAACGCCAGTATGATCAGGCACAACAGCAGGTGGATGAATGGGAACGGCGAGCCAAGTTAGCTATCCAGAACAATGACGACGATCTTGCCCGTCAGGCCCTCGTGCGCAAGAAGGGATATGCAGAAACAGCCCAGAGCCTCAAACGACAACTGGATGATCAGTCCCAGCAGGTGCAGATTCTGCGTACCAATATGACCAAACTGGAGAGTAAGATCTCCGAGGCCAAGACCAAGAAGGATATGCTGATCGCCCGCGCCCGTTCTGCCAAGGCTTCTCAGCAGATCAGTGAAGTGATTGGTAAGGTTAACACCACCTCCGCCCTCTCGGCTTTTGATCGGATGGAAGAAAAAGTCAATACTCTGGAAGCCCAGTCAGCTGCTGTGGCAGAACTGTCGGCAGACACCTTGGAAAGCAAGTTTGCGGCCCTAGAAAGTGGCGGCAGTGATGTGGATTCTGAACTGGCACTGCTCAAAGCTTCAGTAAGCAAAGACAATGCCCTCCCCTCAGGTGATCAGAAAGCATTGGGCAAAGCTGAAGAATCTTTAGGGGTTTCCCACTCTGAGGTGGATGACGAACTGGAAAAACTTCGTTCAGAAATTGACAATCTCTAGCCAGAAATTCATCCAGCCTGAATCATGATGCTCCTGAGTAGATGAACCCTCCTTCGGTGCTTGTGTCATCCTCCTCGGTAGAGAAGTGTTTCCACTCCCCTGAGAAACTTAAGCATAATCGCGGGTGCTTTGATCTCCATTGCAACTCACAATGGAGGATGTAGACTCGTCAGGTGGGTCAAATGCGCAGGGACAAATGTTCATCTCCGCAGTATTTGTACCCATTAACGAACCGATGTAGACATTATGGAGATCAATCATGGCTGTTGAAAAAGTTAACTCCTCCTCTAGTCTTGCTGAAGTCATCGACCGTATTTTGGACAAGGGTATTGTGGTGGATGCTTGGGTCCGGGTCTCCCTGGTGGGCATTGAGTTGCTGGCCATTGAAGCTCGTGTGGTAGTGGCCTCTGTCGAAACCTACCTCAAGTATGCAGAAGCTGTGGGTCTGACCACAACTGCAGCCGCGCCTGCAGCCTGAGGTTGATCATGGGGAGGGGGTGGAGGATCTTCACTTCTACCCCCACAGCCATGGCCGCAGAGTTCAACACTGGTGGCTAAGCAGTTGAGTTGATACATCCAGGGCAGAGAGAATCCTCACCATGAGCTTAAAAAATCAATGGGTCAAGGAGCAGCAGCAGCGGCTTCAGCACAATTCAGCATTGTTGAGCCAGGCTCGACAACAACGGCTCGACAGAAACCGCACTCGGATACAGGAAGGCCAAATTGCCGCCCAGGCCCGACACCGATTGTATCCCTCAATGCCACGGCCTGCCGTCAAGCTCAACAGGATCAGCAACAATGGATGCGTCAGCTCCGGCAAACTCAGGTGCACCAGCAACAGCAGGCTGAGGCCCAGCGCCAGCAAGCCCGTGCCTGCTTTAGCCAGCAGGTGGATCAGCTGCGACACACCCACCGACAGCAACTGCAGCAGATGCAACAGCAATTGCGCCAGTCCTTATCCCTGCATACTCAGACTCTCTCCCTGACCACAGCAGATTGGCTGCAAGCGGTTTACCAGCAACGGCAGGCTATGCAGACCGATCAACAGCAGCAACTTACCCAGTTTCGTCAGTCTCTAGCGCACCAGATGCAGACCTGGTTACAGGCAATGCGAACGACTCATCAGGTGCTGGCCCAACAGCAACGCGAACAGTTGCAGGCTGAAGTTGCTCTCCGCCAAGCCTCCATGGAGAGTACACTGCAATCTTTTCAGGCCAACCGCCAGCAGATGGCGACTCAACAACAGCGAGATCTGCATGCCTTTTGCCAGAATCTTCAGGTTCAGGTGCAGCAATTGCAGGTAGCAACTCTCCAACATCTGGAAGATCTGCAAAACCAGCGCCAGGTTTCTGCAACTCAGCTCCACGAGCAACTGACTCAATACACTCAACAGCTACGCCAACAGGTATGGGGAGAGGATCACCTTCAGATCCAGGAGAATGGCCAGGCTTCCGGTGGATTCTCAGCGCCACCAGCCGCAGCAGCATCCCCTGCAGATGATCTCAGTCCCTTTTCCGCAAGCGCCCTTTCTCCGTTTTCTCCGTCCGAGGCAGGATCGACGTCAGCAGCAGCAACAACCCAGACAGAAGAACCAGAAGTCTCTGTACAGACCCTGACGGTCGCTACCGACTTTTCCTCAGAAGATACCCCAATCGCTCAGGTCTCGGAAAGCGAAGATCCAATCCTGGATTTTGTCCTCCGCTTTATCGAGGAACTGCAGGCGAATGATCCCAGCATGACCATGTTGCAGGTGATCGGTAACCGCGATCTAGTTCGGGACCTGCTGGCCAAGGGCGCAGGTGAGCTGGAAGTTGATCCCTCAGAGATCCTGGCAGTGCTGCGGCAGTTAGTCTCAACAGCCTCTATCCATGCCTAGTTGAGGCGATGTGGGCTAAGCTACCTATTGAATCGGAGGAAGAGGGATCATGACCACGGTACTGCAAGCTCGCCCTCGCCAGTTTGTCAATACACCCCATACCGAACGGATCGTCAGGCGCTCACTGCGCTATTTGCAGTCTGGCTTTGCAGTGCATTTGCAAGGGCCTGCGGGTACTGGGAAAACCACCCTGGCCATGCACCTGGGCAGTTTGCTTGGCAACCCCATCATGCTTCTTTACGGAGATGATCGCTTTGACTCTGCCGATCTGATTGGGGGTCGGACGGGATATACCCACAAGCGAGTCGTGGATAACTACATTCATTCGGTGCTGAAAACTGAGGAAGATCTGCAGCAGCGCTGGGTGGACGCCCGGTTAACCCTGGCCTGCCGTGAGGGATTTACGCTGATTTATGACGAGTTCAACCGCTCCCGTCCTGAGGCCAACAATGCCCTTCTCAGTGCCTTAGAGGAAAAGTTACTGGTCATGCCCCCCGACAGTAACCGCTCTGAGTATCTGCGGGTTCATCCCCAATTTCGGGCCATCTTTACTTCTAATCCGGCTGAATACTACGGGGTTCACAAAACTCAGGACGCCCTTTTAGATCGGATGATCACGATCAATGTCGGGGAACCGGATGTGGAAACCGAAAAAGAAATCTTGACCCTACGAGTGGGTTTACCCCCAGCCGATGCCCTCAAGATTGTCCACATTGTGCGGGCCTTTCGTCGCAAACTCAACATCACCAAGGCCCCCAGCCTGCGCAGTTGTTTAATGATCGGTCGGATCACCCGCGAGCATGAGTTGCAGGTCAGTAAAGCAGATCCTGATTTCCGCATGTTGTGCGCGGATGTGTTGCTGGCCCGAATGGGGGAGACTCATGAGGATGCCCTCCCAGTCCTAGATCATTTGCTGGACCAACTTCCCTGACTTCTGATTACCGCCCTATAGGAACCTTTTTCGTGCCACTATCCTCCCAACCCCTGCAGACATCCACGAGCGGCTCCACATTGGCAGATGTACTGGAGCGTGTCCTGGATAAAGGGATCGTCATTGCCGGGGACATTACCGTTTCGGTGGGCAGTGTTGAGCTTCTGAATATCCGCATCCGTCTGCTGATCTCATCCGTGGATAAAGCCAGGGAAATTGGTATCAACTGGTGGGAGTCAGATCCTTATTTGAATAGCCGCGCCCAGGAACTGCTGGAGAGCAATCGGCAACTGATGCAAAGGGTGATGCAACTGGAGGATCAACTGGCACAGGCATTACCCGCTGCCGAAAAGCAAGGTGAGGAAAGCTGAACCTCTCTCCACCTCTGCAGGCTACACTGATCCCAGACAGCATAGTCCAGGCCTGTAGGGATAGGTGGGTGATGAGAGTTGCAAGCACAGCATGGGTGGTAGGGGCGTTCCTGCTGCTGGGGGGTTACGGATGGGCCCAGGAATCTCCCGAGCGAGCGTTGCGGATCCGGGCGGACAGTCAGGAGGCCAATGCTACTACTGGCGTGATCATTGCACGGGGAAATGTCGGGATCACCTACCCCGCTGAGAATGTGCAAGCCCAGGCGCAGTTAGCCACCTACTATACCCGCGAACAGCGCATTGTTCTGGAAGGTCAAGTCCAGATTTCTCAGGATCAGAATCAGCTCAGGGCTGAGAAGGTGACCTACCTGGTGGAATCTGGTGAGATCCAGGCGGAACCTCAAGGAGGAGATCAGGTGGAATCAGTGTATGTGTTTCCTGAGTCAAATTTGGAAGCAAATTAAATTTGGGTCAAGACCTTGTGATATGAAAAAAAGGATTATGGGCAGTCGTCAGACCAGCTGCGAACAGCCCCCAAAGCTGTGCTCACCGTAATGTAGCGGCAATCGTTCTGCAAACCTCTTGCAGAGAGAACAACAGTACCAAAAACGAACTGTCCAATTCTATCCGGTGTCGTTGGCGCACGAGCTTCGCCCCGGGAGTCAAACACTGCACATTGCCCAGGTTCTGGGCAGATAGCAACTGGAGAAGTGTTAAAGTTGGTAAAGGCGTTTTGGATGATCTGAATATTTTCGCCAAGCAGATATTCTTGGGGCGGGCTCACGTCAGTCTGTAGTGCTCCAGTGACAACATCAGTGGCAGGTTGAACCCTAACTACAGGTTGTCCATAAGTTGGATCGTTGTCAATGTACGCAACCCAGTTGGCACCTGTACGAGACTCAGCTGAGCTACCTCTGGCTGCCCTAATTGCACTAGCAAGCGTATTCCGAGCATCATCCAGTTCAACTCGCCGCTGGAAACGAATTAAGCTGGGTGCAGCAACCGCAATAAGAATTCCCAAAATAATCAGAACAGAGAGCACCTCAAGTAAGGTGAATCCTGCTTCAGCTTGTTGTAATCGCAGTTTCATATTTCCAACCACACTCAAGTTGATTGTATCTGATCAAGCGCACTACTATTCTGGGCGGTCAACAATTCCGCGAATAAAGAGTTGGGACTGCAGGGAATTGATGTAACGAGAAATCTCACTTAGTTCGCCAGGTGAAAGCGTTGCAAAATCTCTGGTTCTGTATTGCGAATATCGCAGCGAGTCTGCTTGACGCAAAGAATTTGCAGTTATGAAGATCTGGACATCCTGAGGTTCCCTTCCTTGAGGGATGCTAACACAGGTATAAAAACCTCGATCAGGAACAGGTGGATTCTCTGCAGGATCCCCACCCCCGTAGGAATATCCGGCTGGACAAGGAGGGGCAGGGAGGATACCGAGCGTTGTGGGTGCGCCAACGAGATTTCCAAAGCGAATATCATCAATCAGAGGGACATTGGCTACACCAAGAGGAAAGGGTCCACTAGGGACAGGATCAGGCCAGGTATAAAAGTTGGTGGGATCAGGAAGAATCAACCCATTTAGATCAGATGAATCAATAAATGGAAATCTTCGAGCGGTGCAATCGTCATTGTAAGGTCTGATGACTGCACGGGCAATCAAGGAAGCGCCATCAAATGTATCTGAAGCAACCAGGCGAAGATGGCTGTAAACTACCAACACATAAGTATTTAGTGTTGCAGTGAGCTGCTGGACAAAGGGTTGGAAAACTCCTCCAGGACGACAATCAGCAGACAGAGGCTCTACCTTCCAGAAACCTAGTACTGGCACTCGGTTTGTGTTGTCAGTGTTAGGCATCAACCCCCGATTCCAGATCAACTGATTCAGGTCAGGAATTCCATCTCCTTCCACAAATCCATCAGAATCATCGTCATCCAAAATAGGAGGATCAGTGGGGCTTGGAGGAGGTTCCGCCAAGTCTGAATAAACAAATACAGCTTCATTCAAATCCCTTTGAATAAAGTCCATGGCCTGAGCTAGCTCCCCCTGAACCTCTGATATTCCTGAGATGCGTTGCTCGGATCGCCATGCATTAATAACTATAAAACTAGTGCCTGCGAGAAAAATCGAAGCCGCTGCCGCGCCAACCAGCAGTTCAATCAGGGTATACCCTTGGCTATTTTTAATTTTGCTCCGAAGGATGTGAAGTCCTGACATATCGTTACCTGTGTCATTGTAAACAACTGATCGCGCAAGCTAGATTCAGGGAATTGGAGTCGGAAAGGAATCACATTGCGTGGCAGCATTTGTGGCAAGAGCGCGGCAGAGGTCCCCCAGGGTAGATGCCTGACTGATACTTGCTTCAACTACGGCAACAGGTCGCAAACGTGACCCCTGACGAGCAAAGGTAGCAGAAGCGGTCACTGGATCTCGGTAAAGATCCATGTCTGGGAAGGGGAGACCAGTAGCATCGAAGCTGCGGCGATGATAAACCCGAACCCCCATCTGAAAGGAACAGGGAAGGATATCGCCATTACCGTCGTAAAGGATATTGTTGCGATCATCCACACAGGGGGCACCATTATCCCTAAAGGTCTGAATCACATACTCCTCTGGTTGACCAGTAGCCAACCCAGACCCTTCAACCTCTAGTAAGCTTACAGTTGATGAACCAATCACTTGGGGTAGACCAACATTGGATGGCAAACCGGTAGGAGCGCTGACATTGGCGAAGGGTTGACTGAAATCAGCAGTAGCAGGAGATAGGGCATCATCAGCCAGAAAAGGACAGCCATCTTGATTGCACTCATCAACCAGGCTGCGAATCCGATCAATTTCCCCTTGTGCCAGTTGTGTCCCAACCTCGATCCGCTCCGCTAGTACTCGACGGTAGGCTGCCAAGGCTAAAGCAGGAGCCAATGCTGCGAGAGCAATTGACACAATCAATAGAGAAACGATCACTTCAATCAGATTAAAACCCTTTTCCCGTAAGGATAAAGGCTTTCGTTGGAACTGCATGGGTGCCTCCTAACGGACAAGACTAAACCAGTTCAGATGCTCTCACTGCCTCTATGGTGATGCTAGCGTTCCGCATACAAAGATGCTAATGAAATCAGGGAGCATTTAGCCATGAGAAGGAAAGTGGAGCTACCCGAGAAAGAAGTTCATCAAGCAGCCCCACTTGAGTTAGGGATTAAGGACAGGTGAGCGGATCCTCAATAGCAGGTATTCCAGGTGCTGTTCTAACCGCGCAACGGAGTCGCTCAATGTAGGGATCATCCGGAGAGAGATCCCGCACAAATTCGGTCCGTTCATTGCTGGGCTGTTCAAATCGAGCCGCCACAGCACTGGGTTTACGGGCAAAGAGGAAGCCGACATCGTAACCAAAACGTCGTAGAGGCGGAGATTTGTAGTCGAAGCCGAGATCCCCTCCCACCAAATGTGTCGTCACGAAGGCTGGGTGGCTCAAACCGTGACTGGACGTAGGGTCCGGTGGCGTAGTTGCTGTAATTCAGGTTGATCATGGACCCTTTGAAAAACAGGGGCACATTTCGCCAGCGCTCATTTAAGCGTAAGAAGTTCTGTAGACCACCTGCTGTTTGATTCTCACGGGAAGGCACCAAACCACTGATCGTCAGGGCATTGACTTGAATGGGAGCCGCCTGCTGTAGCTGACGGTTGGTGGTATCATTTATCTTCCTTACATTGTCATCAGTTACGAAGAGGGGTTGGTACTGCGGAACCGGAATGGGGCGACGGGTAGCCTCATCCAGGATCACCGCAATCACATTGGCAGCATTGTTATCGGCTATGCCAGTGTTGTTCGTGAGCAGGGCTTCTACCTGGACAAATCTTTCACCACCGCTACTGGATCCATTGGAATCAATGAACATCCGTACAATTCTGCCTGTTCCCGTACCGTCGATAAAGAAGCAGGCACCATTGTCAAAGTTATTGTCGGTATCCGCTGTTCCGCTGCCAGCTACTCCCGTTACCTCATTGGCAGTGTAAGAATCTCCACCGCTGGTGTAGGTGTTATAGGGACTGATCGCATCAGGGGTGCCCAAGGGAGCCGCAACATCGGGAGCATAAAGAAAGTCATTTCGGGTACTGGGTAGAGCAGACCCTGCAATCGTTGCTCCAGCCCTCAGGGTTGCCCCAGGTGTGACGGTTCCATCTAGGGGAGCCGTTAGATCGGTCACGTAACTTCCCATGTAGGGAACATACGTAAAGGTGGTATTGAAGTTAGGCCGGAAAACACCAGGCACATAGCGTCCGCCTACCGCTGGGTAGTTACACTCCGGCAACGGGATCGTAGCTGCTGGGTTGTCAGTGATGAGAGGAGGAGCAGTTGCAGGCCGGATCCCTGGTGAAAAGGTGCGATCCGAGATGCTCAGGGGTAATGTATCAGTTGGATTATTCGCCAAGCCATATTCTGCTGCCTGAGCCTCCTCACCCAACAGCCAATCGAGTGGACGCATCTTATGGGGTAAGAAGTTAAGTGGGCCAGCTGGCGGCGGTGGCGGCGGTGACGGCGGTGGCGGCG
>JAAUUJ010000007.1 GCA_012030715.1 Synechococcaceae cyanobacterium SM2_3_1
TATTTACTGTGCTAGGAGTAATGGGATTACGTCCTAGCCTTTTTTTGAGTCTTGACAAGCCTATAACCCTTGCTGCATCTACTCTCAAGGATGGAATGTCGCCCCTCCAGCTTGCAATATCAGATGGATGGTGTCCCTCTGACAGCAGAAATGTCAGAATTCAGTGATGTGCATGATCAGAATTAAACGGATCGGGCAATCAGGACAACACGTAAACCTTGGCTTCTTCTGGTTGTAAGCGGATCCCCAGTAGGCCATCCAATGCAGGGGCCTCCAGTTGAGTTTCTGCATTTTTGTAGCGGGTGATTCTGGGATCAATAGTCTCCACCTGCAGCAGGAAATCTCCGCCAAAGGTCGAATAAGCGTAGAGGACATGGCTACAGGGATCCGCACAGGTTTCAGGTGTGCGCAGCAGGAACAGATCATCCTTGGCATTGCCGTTGCGGGGTTGCAGGTAGCGAGTTGCTCCATAGCGGAGTACCGGTTGCTCCTGGCGCAGGTGGGCCATGCTGCGGGTGACTGCGTAGAGATTTGACCTCCAACCTGGCTGATCGGACCAGATCATCATCTGGCGATTAAAGGGATCTCCTCCCACACCAAACAGTCCAGCATGTTCCGGATGGTAGGGAATGCGCAAGCCCGTCTCGGTTCCGTACATCAGCATCGGTACCCCAGGGGTGACAAACATAAACTTGATCAGGCTGGCATAAGCAGCTTCGCTCATCCCTGAGAATGCCGTCATCAGTCGGGGGATGTCGTGATTCTCGACAAAATTCACCCAGGCCTTCATATCGGCATCCGGCGTCAGATCCAGAGCTTTGCGGGGAATATCCAGTGTTTCTCCTGGATCCAGAAGCCGGTGGACCAGTTGCTGAAAGGGATCCATGTTGTAGTAATTGCCTTGCCGCCCCAGTGTGGCCTCCTGCAGCATGTAGGTGCGACCATCCCATTCTCGCCGTCGCGCAAAGAAGTTGCGGGCTGACATACTGAGGCCAAAGTTAAACATGGTGTAGTTCTGGGCCTGCTCCAGCCAGCGAATGCTGTCCATATTGCGGTAGCCACCACTGAAATATTCCCCGATCAACACTGCTTTTGGATTGATCTCCAGAACCACCTGCTGCAGTTTCTTCCAGAAGCTAACATTGACGTGCTTGACGGCATCCAGACGGAATCCGGCGATGGGGTGGCTGTCAGCATTGAAGGTTAACCAGAAGCGCACCGCGTCCAGAAGATACGATTCCACCTCAGGATTGTCCTGATCCAGATCTGGGAGCCCTCCGGGTAAGGTCCCCCTCTCCACCATGTCCGGGTTGGGACGATTAAAGTCAATTGGCTGAAAGGGATGGAACCAGTGGGAGGGATCCAGTTTACCGTGGGTGGGATCCCAGTAGGTGGCCACCCGTTGACCATGGCGGTAGACACTGCCGTTATCCACAAACCAGAAGCCAATCGAACTTTCGATAAATTCAGGAGGATAGCGGTAATAGGGAAAGGGAGAGGTGTGATTCAGGGTGAGATCTAAGATAATGCCGATGTCACGGGCTGCCGCCTGGTTCAGCAGCTGGCGCATGATGGCATACGGATCCCCTGGTTGATCTTCAGGATCCCGAAAATGCTCATCAATTTCAAACCAGTCTTTGGTCCAGTAGCCGTGAAAAGCAGTGGTGGCATGGCGGTAAATGTTGTCGGCGGAGTCATCGTCTGGCTTCTCAGTCTGGAGAAGGCCGTAGGAATCAGGATAGTAGACAAATCCATTGGCATTGTCCTGGATCGGGGAGAGCACAATTTTGGTCACCCCCAGATCCTTAAGATAGTCCAGCTTTTCGATGACCCCTTCTAGATCTCCGCCCCAGTAGAGGCCGATATAGCGATGGGTAGGATCAAAAGACTGTTGCAACAACAGCTGATTTAATTCGTTGTAGGCGTAATCCTGCCGCGACAAGTCTTGATCTAAAGGAAAGGCATAGGTGGGTACATTGTTAGTGGGATCCGCATCGTAAAAGCGATCCACAATAATGTAGTAGAGGACATCGTTATCCAGATTCCCTTTGCCTGGATCTTGAGGAGATTCAGGGCCCTGATTGCGGTAAGAAACCCCAGAGCTTTCCACCTCGACCCCAGCCCGAGCGGGCGCGGCAAGCAGCAGACTGCAACATCCTGACCACGTCAGCAGACCCACCAGAAGGATTTTAAGTGGCAGGAGCATCAGGAAACGCAGAGAAGAGCACAGGGATCGAGAGAAGACACACATAGGTCACTCGCCAGTTCGGGGTGGGTAAACAGGGAAGGGCTTGGACAAAACCAGGATCAGGTTTCCACAGCAGAGAAAAAGAGCTGATTCCAGAGCTCAGGGAATTTCGCTAACAGGTCATCCGATTGATAGTCACTGGTCACAGATCTTGATCCATCCACAACCTGTTGAACGGCCACATCACTCAAAGAGGCAGAAACATCAAACCACCAGTGCTGGATCCCGTCACTAATCGAGAAAACTGTGCTGGCAAAACTCGGCTCTAGCAAAACCACAAAGAAGACCCCCATGGCTGAGCAGATCAACCAGCGTAAATTAAGGTTGTAACGGTCCTGAAAGGGTTGAATTCGCCAGAGAGAGACTGTCTTGAACTGTACCCAGCGATCCTGAATAGCATGGAGTTGCTCTGCAATCGCAGCTAGCAGATCTGGATGTTGTTTAGAATTTGAGTGAGAAACGCTTCGGATCCAGCCCTCTGCATATTCCACCAACTCCAGAGACTTATAATAGATAATCTCGCCAAGATTAAAGCCCAGAATAAAGCCAAATACGTTTACCAAATAAAAGGCGATCATCTTCAAGAAGAAGAAATGGGCCACGGGCGCAAAATTGATCTCACCCGACTGCAGGCAGAGCAAACCCACCGTATAAATTGACCAGCTAGAAACGATCCCTCCATAGTCTACAAAGGGCTTGAGAATCACCTGCCGCAATGGCACGTTATAGCTAGTTTCATTCAGGTTCTCATGGAAATATTTGGAAACGATCTGCTTCCATAGTGGCGGGCGGCCATAGAGCTGTTTGGGTTGATAGCGGGGTCGAAAGGGATTGAGATGCCCCTCAATGATCATCTTCTGCCCCACCAGGTAATAGACCAGATACTGAACCACGGTATAGGGGATTAAGCCCGACCAGGTGAAGGCGCGTGACCAGTCTCCCACCCCCGTGGCTACCAGAAAGAAGCCCAGATCACATCCCACCTTCCAGCTCATAAAACCCAGGGCCCGATCAAAAAAGTCATCGTACCCACGGATCAGTTTTTCCTCTTGCTTGGCATCGGCATCCGGTTTCCACCAGCGAGCGATCCACCTTAAAACAGGCTGGCGAAACGGCAGTTCGCGAAAGAAGATATACGCAGATAACGGGGCAATGATCTGGAAGAGTTTGCTACCACCATAGCTGAGGGCTGTTGAGCTGATTGATAAGACCATAAAAGAGTTGCCGCTAGTCGATAAATCCGGTTGAGAATGTTGTTGTCATTGCCTAAGGATAATTGTCAAAGATCGTCATACTTTAGCACCACTAAGCTGGAGGCCCCCACCCGTAGTTTCAGGACCTGAGCTTGATTGGAATACTCCCCAGGTTGGGTTTCCAGTTGGGTGCCAGAGGGATATCCGGGGCTGTAACTACTGGCATCTGCAGGGGGATGATCCATCCAATCCGCATCAAACAACACCTGCCATCGACCATTAAAGTCCGTGGGCACTGGCAACTCGTAATAGAAGCTCCCCTGGAAACAGTTGGGTCCAAAATTAAACAGGATCAGGAGGGAGTCCCGCGGATCGGTGGGATTGACACGGAACAGACTCAACAGTGAGCCTTCTGGATCCACATGATTAACGTAGGGGTAGACCAGGGGCTGGTGAGATTCGGCATCTACTTTGGTGTAGCGCCGGAAAATCTGCCGCAGCCGGATCATGTCAGTGCGGTGCTGGACATGCACCCGAAAATCTCAGCCTCCGAGAGTCCAGTTTCCTTCCACTGCAGCAGGTGTTGAGGGGGGATCCCTTCCCAGATCACCTTCCAACCCCCTTCATCATCCAAACATCCCAGGGCCAGAGAATCGACTGTAGGCACAAACATATAGCGCAGACGGGCCACAAACATGGTCAGGGCTTCCGCGTTTCGCACCGTTTGCCGCACATAATTAAGCAGCTCCTGGCGGGAAAGCAATCCCATCTGGATCAGTTCTTCCCCCTGACGGCGCGCCAGTTCCGCAGGATTACCTCCATAGGCCCAGGGCACATAGGGGCGACCGGCCACAATATGCTGGCAGTACCAAGTCTCATCATGCAGCTGCGCGTAAACCGCCTCCCTGCGCGGGGATTGGGCATCTCGATTCAGCTCATAAGCCAGATGTTTGACGTTGGGGTAGAGGGGGCGCTCCATCTTCGATGGGGGCTTGTATAGCTCCTCCACAATCGTGAAGCCCACTGGGGCATAAAAGACATCAATGAAGCTCTGCACTGCTGGATTAGAGGCCACCTCAAAGGTTTCCCCCAGGGCTACATGTTTGGGATTGACCCTGTGCAGCTCCTGTTTCAGATCGCGAATAAACTCTTCCGCAAAATTGTGCTCACGATTGCAGTACTGCAGAATCAGGCCGTCGATATAGTCGATCCGGATCATGTGCAGCTTAAATTTAGCCACAAAGGCTGCAATCTTTTCGATCAGTAGCTGCCGTACATTGGCATCGGACAGCTTGAACATCCAGGTGCCATAGTCACGAAACAGAAAGGCCTGGGAGTCCACCATCAGCGCTTCTCCATCTCCCCGCTGCACCTGATCTAGAGACCCGGGAAAGGGGGACTGTACCTGATGAGCAAAGACCAGATCTGGGACCACCAGGATGCCGTAACGATGGAAGGTATCCAGCAACTCCATAAAGTCGTAGGAATTGCCAATCTGCCAATCCAGGTCCACCACGTTGTAGGTGAGATAGTTGAACTTGGGATCAAGATGGGAGCGGTCCGCCACCGAAGAGGATACCGGAGCCATCACTTCATCCACCGCCCACTCCGAGAGTCGTCTGGGAATATCCGTGCGCAGGATACGGCGGGCAATGGAACTCTGGAACATCTCCTCCAGCGATTGGGGAGCAAATTTTCCACCCTTGTACCCGGCAAGTAGCCCCTCAAAGGTGGTTTCCATCAGCACCTTGGCATGATCAAACTTGGGCCAGGAGGCTTTCCACTGGTAGGTCAGATCCGGAACATAACTGGTGGCATAGACATTATCTAAATTATTCATGGGCAGGAGCAGCTGCCACTCTCCCTGGCTGTTACGAAAGCGGTATTGAACAGATGTGCCGGGGGCGAGGTCTCCCACCTCTAGGCTCCAGAAGTCCTGACCAGGGTGAGGCAACTGCAGGGTTTGCCAGGATCCGCGATTAAAGCGCACTTGGACACTCCACTGCTCTGACGAGGGGGAGTCCGTCTGCTGGGGAGCAGCACTGTAGCTCTGGGGTAGATACACCACAACATTGAGGGTCACCTTCCCATCCTTCTCAACATGGGATACACGGGTCAGGTGAGGCGGTTGATAGGTAGGCGTATCCGTCTCCGAGGCTTGACCCCATTGATCGGGGGTAAAAGGAGTAACCGTCAGTAGGCTCTTTAGATTAGTCACGATGTTCAAGTGCTCGGTAGACCTGTTTGGGGTTAGGTAAGCCCTCAGGTATAAATCTACTATGGGGGCAAAGATCTTGACCTGTCACCCTACCTATTCTCAACCATCTCATGCCTCAGGTGCTGTTTGGGCAGAAACAAAAACCGCTGTAGTGCGGGGTGGCACCAGAAACTCTCCATTATCGTTATTAAAGATCGCCTCTTTCACCACCGGATCATGCCCCTCCTTCTGGATGGGGTGGAGGGTGAGATTGCGACCCGCCATATCGGCAAGGGTAAAGCTCTGGGGCATCTTGTTGGCATTGAACAAGATCACTATTTCTTTATGGTTGGGGTCCAGATCCGGTTCCATCCGATCTGTAATCGACATAACAATCAGACCTTCCTTCTGTTGAGATCCAACGTTATGGAAGTGGAGGCGGTTATGGATATCAGCAGCAGTTTCCAACCGTAACAGTTTGGAGCTTTTACGAATGCGCAGGATTTCGCGCAGATGGTTAACAGAGTCAAGAATATCTTCCTGATCGGGCCGGAGATTTGCATTGCGCAGTAATGGTGCCATGATCGACCAGCGGGCGCGATTATCCCAGGCGGGCGGGAGGCCAATACCAAAATGATTGGTCTGGTAGGTGAAGTCTACGCGGTTAAACCAGTCGCCGGAGTTATAGCTGTTGCGATCCAGAGACTTGGACCTGAGCATATCCATCCCCAACTGGTAGAAGGGAATCCCCTGGCTGAGCCCCACAATACTGAGCCCCAGATTCTGCACCCGCACCCGATCGGCCATAGAGGTTACCGCCATGCCATACTCCCCCAGCGGCAGCTTGAAAACATTCAGATCGTAGAGAGTTTCGTTGTCGTGCTTGGCAATATAGTTAACCGCCTCCTGGGGATCACTGGTGTAACCCGCGCCTCCCAGATAAAGGCCAGGCACTGTGGCGTCAAACTGCTCCTGCAGCATGTAGGTTTGTAGGCTCCCCGCCAAGCCGATGCGCAATCGATCCATGGTGGTGCGCAGCTCTTGCTTAAAGCGGTTGTCGTAGAAGTAGCCATTCCAGTCGTAGGACTGACCATTGATAAACCCTTGCTGGCGGATCTGGGTGGGATTGGTGGAGATACCTCCGTGGGTAGCATCGCGGATCTTGTCGTTGAAGGTGCCGATCCCGGTTCCCGCCATATTGTATTGGTTGGCGTAGTGAAGCCCCTTGTCTTTAGCAGAACCAAAATCCCAACCTTCCCCATAGAGAACAAGCGTGCGGCCATCCACCCCGTCTTTTTCCAGTGTCAGGGAT
Source organism: Synechococcaceae cyanobacterium SM2_3_1 (assembly GCA_012030715.1). Classification (GTDB taxonomy): domain Bacteria; phylum Cyanobacteriota; class Cyanobacteriia; order Thermostichales; family Thermostichaceae; genus JAAUUJ01. Next base: position 6,951 of record JAAUUJ010000007.1, read on the forward strand.
TGCAGGGCTTCGCGGACTGCCAGCATGTTCTCAACGGTGTGGAAGTTCATCAGATCAAAACGGAAGCCGTCCACTTTGTAGGCTTTGGCCCAGCGCACCAGAGTATCCACCATCAGTTTTCCATCATGTGGAACTCAGTGGCGGTATCGGGGCAGCAACTGGACATCTGCTGGTTGCCATTGTTGTCGTAGCGGTAGTAATAACCCGGCACGGCCAGATCCAACACCGCCTGGGGATAGCGATTGTAGGCGTAGGTGTGGTTGTAGACCACCCCCAGAACCACCCGCAGATTACTTTCCGCAAGCGACTTGACCATCTCCCGAAATTCCAGCACCCGCGAGGTGTCATTAGGGTAAGTGGAGTAGCTTCCCTCTGGCACGCCGTAGTGGTAGGGATCGTAGCCCCAGTTAAAACTATCCGTGCCCCGCGTTACAGCAATGATCGCCTGCTGTCGATCCGAGTCTGGAGGAAAGTCCGCCAGCGTTGCATAATCCGGGTTCGAGCGCAACAGGAGATTTTCGTTGATGGAGGCAATATCAAAGGCAGGCATGAGATGAATGTGGCTCATCCCAGCTTCGGCCAGCTGCTGCAGGTGGGCCATCCCATCTGAGAGGGGGCGACCACTGCGACCGTCGGAGGAGAAGGCCCGAAATGTACCGCGAAACTCAGGGGCCACCGTTTGATCATCGCGGCTGAAATCCCGCACATGCACCTCGTAGATGGCCATATCCTCGGGAGCATTAAAGGAGGGTTTGCCGAGTTCATCCCATCCAGGCGGCTTGAGGGTGGCATCGTTATAGAGGTCGATCAGCTGGCTGCGCTGACTGTTCTCGGACAGGTTGACGGAATAGGGATCGGTAATCAGGTTGCGCTCAACCCTACCTGTGGACGGGGTGTAAACCTCCACTTCGTACTTGTAATATTGCTGGTCCCAGCTGGGATCACCAGTAATGCTCCAAACCCCCGTTTGGGGATCGAGATCCATGGGCTCCAGGATGGCTGCAGTCGCTGGATTAGCATCGGCAAAACGGTGCAGTGTTACGGACTGAGCGGTGGGAGCCCAGAGCTTCAGCGTCGGCACTCCATCTTCATAAATGGGGCCCAGATCTCCGTCATAGCGGTAGAGATCATCCAGCACCCCCTGGATCTGCAAGCCTGTGGCATCAATTAGACGCCCGCCCTCATCGTAGGCCGCAATTGCCACTGCCCCTTTAAGCAGACTGGGAATAAACGAAAGCTTACGGGAAGGGATCCGCCAGGTGGCATAGCCAGAGAGGTTGGGAAACTTGGGAAAACTCTCGAGCGTGATCACCCCGTTGGGATTGAGGCGAATGCCCGCACCCTTCTGGGGAGGGATAACCAGATTGCCATCCGCTGAGGCATGGAGCTCGTAGGTTTTGGCTTCAAAATTATTCCAGGCAATGGTGGTCTGATCTACCCAGAAAGCCCGTCGATCCGGCAGGGTGATATTCACGGTTAGATGACCATTGCCACCCGACTGCCATACGGTTTCTGAGGTGGAGAGATCGGTGCATACGGTCGTGAACTCATACATGCCCTGCTTAGGTGTCAGGGAAGCTTCGTATTCATCGCTGCTGCCGATGTCACCGTTGTAGCGCATCAGGTCATCTTTAATAAAGCGCCAGGGACCGCCAAAGCGCTCCACCTTTCCCCAGTGCAAGATACAGCTGATCTGAGGTGCCTGCCCCATTGGCTCTGTGGCCCCGGGCTTAAACACCTGGGTATACACCGAGAAAGACTGCCCCACCAGCGTTGTGTTGTCGGAGTAGCCTGTAGGGAACATGGTGACAGACTCCAGGGAGCTGGCCATTACCACCTCAGATCCCCCCAAGACCAGGGAACAGACCAGCAGCAGGCACAGCAGACAGGAGCGAAGGCGGTTAAGCACAGAAGCACCTCAGAAAAAGTTAAGAGGCGGAGACAGATCTAATCCTCAGACTGGGAAGCAAAGCTGGGATAGCGGAAGGAGCCCAGGCCACTGAAGCCGAGGGGAGAACTGTAGTCGCGTACGTCGGGATATTTTACCTGAATCGGGGATGTATCCAGCTCAAAGGGCCCAAGTTTGTCCTCCTGCCGTAGCGCCACCACTCCATAGGATCCCAGGTAGAAGCGCAATTGCCGATCTTTAGATTTGATGGTAGTCGGGTTATGATCCTCGCCACCATAGATGGAGCGGTCACTATTGACGGCCAGACTGAAGGTGGCATCCTCCGGCTCAGCACTGATGGTGTAGTCAGAAATAGCGTTGTCCCCGAGATTCACCACCACGTACACATGACGGTAGAGATCAAAGTCCAACCGCTTGAAGACGACCACTTTGTTGACATCATCAATCCACTGCACCATGTTGCGGTGGGTATTCTGGGGGCCAAAGGAGGGTTCAGAGGCGAAGAATTCTTTCATGTCCGCCTGTAGCCGTACCATCGGTTCTACTTGAGGCAAAGACAGCCGCTGCCAATCGATCACGGCATTGGTATTCAGGTTCCCTGACTGCAGCGTCCACATCTGGGGCATATCCAGGTAGTAGGAGCTGGTAAAGAGGGCCAGAGCAGACCAGGACTGGATCTTGCGATTGTGAACATCTCCCCCATCAATGGCATCCGCCAGATAGCGTCCCCGGGTTTGGAAGGGGTTGCCTGTATTGGCAAATTCATCGTGGTTGCTGGGGTAGTAGAGCAGGGCACGGGCCCAGTCATTGGTGAGCATGTCATTCAGGGCCCACATATCCACTTCATCGCGGTGCTTCAGGATCTGCTCCGTAAACCAGAGATAAAAGCGGTCACTGTAGGTTGTCTCCAGCCCAGCCCCACCAACGGTCACAGAGCGATTCAAATAGGGATCGCCAAAGTACCCTTCCCCGATCAAGACGGCTTTGGGGTGATAGAGCAGCACAGCCTGGGCCAGCTCCCGCAGAAACTTCCGTCCTCCCAGTTCGTAGTCCACCCCATTGACGTTATCGATGCGAAGGCCATCAAAGCCGTAGTCCAGCAGATTGATCAGAGCCGCGTCGATCAAATTGCGCCGGATCTCATCGGTGTAGTAGAAGCGGCGGGTACCCCATTCCGTCCAGGGCCCCCCATATAGCTCTCCACCTCCCTCCTGGTGGTACTGCGAGTAGCCATAGGGACCAAATTCGCGGGGCGGATTATTTCCACTCGCTGCAAAGTGGCTGTAGGGAGCATCAATGATCACGGCCAGATTGGCTTTATGGAAGGCATTGACCATCCGCTTCAGCTCATCAGGGCTGCCAAAGTCGGCGTGCTTGCCGTAGTAGTTGAGGGTCTCATAGCTATAGCGCCAGTCGGGATACTCATCCACATTCGGATCATAGAAATCCACATGGGTATCCAGGGGCATGAACTGCACCGTGTTATATCCCAGATCCGCCAGTTTCTCCGGCAGGCCACATTCGGCAGTGAAGCGATACAGCTCAGAGATGTGCTCAGCCCCCCTACTGCCATACAGATCGGATTGCGGGTTGGCACAGGTCCATCCCATGTCAGCGAGACCATGTCGGTTTCGGCAATCGCCAGCGGCTGCCCCGCAGATCCGGACGCTCAGCCAGGTCCTCGGCGGGGATCGGGGTGGGCTTCCAGAAGACAGCATTCAGATCACGGCTGTTGCGATCTTCGTAAAAGCGACGGTTGAAGGCAGGGGTGGAGTAGAGGGTCGCCCCCATATCCAGTCGCTGGTGGCCATTGCTGTTTAGAAGGCGGTACTGGGCTTTGTGGTAGTCGCCAGGGGGCAGGGTAATACTGTGAACATGAGGATCATCCGCCGTGGGCAGCAGGGTGTAGTCAGACAGATCCCGATCTTTGCCCCAGTTGTTGAAATCTCCAATCAGAGCCAGACGCTCAGTGGTATTGCCCACCAGTACCCGCAGAGTCAGGGAGCCATCTTCGTTAAAGCGGGGACCCACATGGGGTTGAAAAGAGTCCGGATCCACCTTGGGCTCTCGCTCCAGAGAATCCAGCGAGGCGAGGTGCAGCTGCAGGGCATCCGGGCTCCACCTGAATTGCAGCAGCCTCAGGATCAAAGCCCTGGATCGGTTCGGTTACCCATACTGGCTTGGGAGGAGCGTAGGATGTTACAGCTTCAGCAGCGGGAGGAACAGTTACGATCCCGACCGCTTCCTCAACGACTGCAGATTCCTGCTCAGTGCTCACCGCTGCGGGAGAAATATCTTCTGGGGAAGACTGGGAGACTGCGCTGACCTCAGACTCCATTTCCTGGGCTTCTGAGGGTGGTTCCTCTGCTGCGGCGGATAATTCTTCTTCCTGATCCGATCCTGGCAGCGTGAATTCTTCCTCGGTTGGGGGCGTCTCAGCCGCTGTCAGATCGGGGGGGATGGCCTCACCCGATTGAGCGGTCTCTTCTTCCTCTGGGTTACCCCCAAAAAATCCCAGGAAAGACTGCCAGAGTTGCTGGATCCAGCTGGGTTCTAATTCAGCTTGATCAACTCCCAGAATGCCCCTCACGGATGTGAATTCGGAAATGGCTAGCTCCTCTCGAACCGTGGGATTCAGAACTGTCGAGAGGGTCGGTTGGTGCAACTGGGGAGGGATAACCGCCAGATTCACCAGTAAATAGAGCGAGAGAACATCCATGCCTTACAACCCCGTAACCCGTTGTGCGTTGCAGTCTTTACAGAACTACATGGTGTATCTTACCAGAGCTGGGAAGCCGTCAACCTTTCCCCTAAAACTACTGCAGTGGAGAGGAGGATTCCGTAGAGGTGGCAGTAGCAGCAGATGATCTTCCAGGGAAGAGGGAACGGAACCAGAACCTGTACAACCCCACACTCAGGATCAGGGCTGCCAGGCCAAACTGTAGCAATCGAGGCCAGTCATGAAAGACAACAGCCATGGCCGCAATCAGCAGGGAAAACTGAAATGGCACCGCCAGCAACAGGGAGATTTGATCTTGTCGCTGCTCTTGTCGCTGCCGATCCTGTTCGACCTCTGTCACTAGGCCTTGCTGTAGCGCCTGTTGTCGCCAGGGCTGCCACCATCCCCAGGGCTGCACCTGCGCACAAAACGTGGTGAGAACTGCTGCCTCCGTTGCGGGTGTAAGCAGAGCCACACCGATCGAGGTGGTCAGCGCGCAGAGGACAATGCTGGGGAAGGATACGTATAGCGGCCAGTGCAGGGTGGCATCAAAGAGCAGGGCAGCAACGATCCCCACACTCACGCCTGCTGCATAGCCATAGCCATTAAAGCGGGGCCAGTACCAGCGCAGGAAAGAAGGAATGATCAGCCCCCCCCCCAGGCCCATGGTGATCAGGCTCCAGATCTGGTTAATACTGGGCACCAGCGCCGCCAGACCCAGACCCGCCCCACACAATCCCAGCGTGGCCAGCCAGGAGACGACGATCAGCTGTTTGGAGGAGGCATCAGGCTTGAGATAAGCCTGGTAGATATCCCGGACCAGGAATGAGGCTCCCGCGTTGAGGGTGGAATCAAAAGTAGACATGGCAGCCGCGATCAATCCAGAGACCACCAATCCCCGCAAGCCATTCGGTAACGTTTGGGCCAGAACCACAGGCAGGACCTGCTCTGGATCAGCGCGGATCATGTCAGCAGCGACCCCCCCCTGACTCAAAAGGCTATAGCCAAGGATCACCAATCCCGCCACCATGCCCCAGCGCAGCACCGAGAGGACGATACTCTGAAATGCCACCAGACTGGCTTCTTTCTCATTACGGGCGGCAAAGAAACGTTGATCCGTGTAGCCCCCAATGCCCCCAAAACCCTCCAGCACGACCCTAAACAGCCACAACCCTACGCAGAGACCAAAGAACTGGAAGATCAGACTCCAGTCTCCAGAGGAGTTGAGCAGCAATTCCTGGCCTGCTGCCGCCGGGGAAGAGAGATCCAGGCGAAAGAGGTGCTCGGGCAGATCCAGACTCGGGCGGATCTGAAAGCCAATCGTAATCACCATCACAGCCGTAATGGCCAGCAAGATCATCTGCACCAGATCCGTAAGCACCACCCCGTAAAGACCCGACAAGAGGGTGTAGATCAGGCCCACACCCACCATCAGCGCTGTACAGGTGAGTTCCGACCAGGGCAGAAACGTTCCCAGAAACTTCCCCGCTCCCTTACAGAAATAGGTAATCATCCCCACCGCAAAGACAATATTGGCCAGAGCACTGAACTGCCGCGCTAGCTGTCCCTGTCGATCCGAGCCAAAGCGGATGCGCATCCATTCCGCCGAGGTCATCACCTGACTGCGCCGCAACCACTTGCCCAGAAAGATCATCATGAAGGCCAGGGACAGGCCCACGCCACCGCGCAACTCCACCAGAAAGCCCTGATACCCCAGCGCAAACACCACAGCCACCACGATCATGGTGCCGCTAATGTCAAAGTTGGAGGCAGCAGCCGAGATCCCCAGCACCCACCAGGGAATGCGCTGTCCCCCTAGAAAGTAATCGTCCAGTCCCTGGGAAGCCACCTTGGAAAAGACAGTTCCCACCAACAGCATCAGCACCAGAAAGGCAATAATGATCCCCTGATCTAGAGGGGTGAGCAACGATTCGAAGGCGGAAGTTTGATTCAAGGATCCCTACCTGTGTGCATCTGCAGAAGTGGGTGGGTCTGCCTATCAGTCTCCGAAGGGGATGACATGAGGAGGGCGACAATGACACTCTACAGTAGGAACTAATCTAGAAACCTGCAAGGGTTTGGCATGAATCTCGCAACCTTTGGCGCGGGCTGTTTCTGGCAGAGCGAAGCCGCCTTTCGCAATCTTCCTGGTGTCCGATCTACCTCGGTAGGCTATATGGGCGGCCACTTCCCGAACCCCTGCTATCTGGATGTCTGTGCCCGCATTACGGGTCACGCTGAGGTGACTCAGATCGAGTACGACCCAGCCATAATCTCCTACCCACAGCTATTAGATATTTTCTGGGATATCCATGATCCCACCAGTCTCAACCGACAGGGACCCGATCGAGGAGAACAGTATCGTTCGGTGATTTTTTACCATGATCCCCAGCAGGAGCAGCTAGCCCGAGACTCCAAGCTGACTCTGGATCAGTCCGATCATTACGAGAAGCCCAGTGTGACTGCAATCGAACCTGCCTCTACCTACTGGTTAGCCAGTGAGGAGCATCAACAATATTTTGAGAAGCGAAAAAGTAGCAGGAAGTAGCACGATCTGCTAAATCCTTAGCATCTTTACTGTATAGATTGAGCTGATTCTTCCTCATCAATGATCACCTGCGGCCAGACCATGGCTAGATTCATCAGATAGAGAATTGATCGGCTCCACTCTTCCCCCTGCTCAATCAGATCTGCATGACCAAAGCGGTTGCGATGGGAGTTGAGTGTCAGCAAGATATTAACAGGACTGGGGGGGTGAGTTTTCCTGACCGTAGTAGATCAATTTCTCATCCTTGATCCGTTGCACAAGCTCACCAAACTTTGCTCGCAAACTCTCCTCCCCCAGAAGTTTCATCAGTTGCTTTTTGATGTACTCATGGGTTCTTATGACAAAAGCGGAAGGTTTTCGTAAAGGCTCATGTTGCGAGACCCAGTCCAGGAAAGATTGTTTCTTGCCAGACGCACAATAGGCAATGAATACCAGAGACCTTTCTAACAGTTCAATTTCCTTTTGCTTGGCAAGATCAAGACGCTCCGGAAGCCCCTCAACAGCTTGGATCGCCACATTCTGATCTGAGGGTTGAGCTGTTTGATTTTCCAGCACCTCCTCCAGAGTGCGGGTTTGATTCAGGGTTTCATCTTTGAGGATCTCCAGCACAATGCGGATCCGCTCCAGCTCACTGTAGATGCGATCCTGCCCCTGACCAATATCCCCGAGAGAACGGATCTCCTCCAGAATTTGCTCTTCAAACTCATGATCAAGCGTGTCATCAAAAGGAGATTTCATCTGGGTTGAAGGTCCGGCTGTGGGGGTCTGGATCGTGAAGGTGTCGGAGTCTGCCTTAAACTCATCCACCAGGGCTGCATAGGTGCGGGGATTTTTGGGATACACCCAGACACGGCGATTGCCATCCCATTGTCGTCCCTGGATCTTCTTGGCCCGTTCCCGCAGATCAGGGTGAATACGGACTAGAAAATGCTGTTCATCCTCAAAAACCTCAATACGGCCCGATCGTTTCTGCGTATTCATACATATCCTCCATATCCTCTCCTTAAGGTGCTTCACAACACTTTAGAGATTACCAGGCGAAAACTACAAAATAACTGATCTGTTCGCTTTCAGTCAGCCTTCAGAGGATTCGGTTGCCGAGGGTTGAAGGGCACCCATCAGGCAGAGTAGCCTAAACAAATCTGATCACCTGCCTGACGGCGGACCATGCCTACCCTCAGCCCCTCCAAACTGGCCACGTATCATGCCTGTCCCAAGGCTTATGAGTTCCGCTACCTGCGTAGATTACCCTCCCGATCGGGCGGATCTCCTCAGTTGGGCCGAACCCTCCACCACGCCCTTTTTCAACTCCATAACCGTCATTCCTGGCGGGGATCCCCAGCGTTCAGGACCTCCACCAGATCTGGCAGGACTGTGCGAGTGAAGCGACTCTCGACCTCAAACAAACTGCTGAGGGCAAAGCCCTGCTCATGCAATATCACCGTCAGTTCATTCGTCCTCTGACGATCTGGCAGGAGCCCATTGGACTCGAGGGACGGGTGGAAGGCTGGATCGTGGCCGCTGGAGTGGAGTTCCGGCTGGCTGGGCAGTATGACCGCCTGGAGTTACTGGATCCGCAATCTTCTGGTCTGGATGCAGTGATTCACCTGATTGATTACAAGTCTGCTCGCACAGCCCAGGATGCCGATGCCTTGGCCATGGATCTGCAAATGGGGCTGTACAGTATTGCCATTCAGCAAACCTATCAACGGGCTCTGGGCCGGATCTCTCATATTTATTTGCGCACGGGTGAGATCTTGAGTTTTGATATCACGCCCGATCACGAGGTCAAGGTGCGGCAGCAGATCACTGAAATCGGCCAGAGATTGCTGGAGGATCAGGTGTTCCCCACCCAACCGGGCAAGCACTGCAGCAACTGTCCTGCCAAATCTCACTGCCCTGAATTTCACAATCAGGCGATCCCTTTACCGAAACGGGAGATCAGTTTACAGCTTTCGTTGCTGGGGTAGATCCCCACTCCTCAAGTTCAAGTCGTGATCAGAGGAGGGGATCCTGCTAAAACTGAACTGCTTTGTAAAACTCCGCCAGAGCCATGGCCACCCCCAGGGCTATTTCATTCTCAAGGAAGCTGTCATGTGTTAGGGTCTCAGGCTATACCAAGTCTTTGAGAGTGTGCTGAGTCTGTCCTCCCAACCTGCATCGGAACGAATCGAGATTCTAGAGGCGTTTGCTCAACGAATTCGAGACTATTGGGGCATCGAAAATAAGGTTCATTGATCTGCACTGTTCTTCGACAAGCAGAAGCTGGTATGGTAGGCACGATCATGATTCAGGATTGAGGACGATCACTGACATGTCGGATCCATCAAGCTCATCAAATTCGCAGGACAAGGCTGTTGCTGCCCTTAAGGTTCTGATTGGAGCCGCCTGGGCGGATGGACAGATCCAGCCAGAGGAACTCCCCGCCCTTAAGCAAGCTGTGGTAGAGCTTGATCTGGTGGATCACCCTGAAATTCGAGCCTGGATCCGCTCCCCTTCTTCTCCCGAAGATTATCGCCGCTGCTTATCTGACTACCTTGCGCTCCACCCCACGCAGGCAGAACGGCAGGAACTATTAAATCTGGTCACCAAAGTGATCTATTCCGACGATGAGGTTTCTGTGGAGGAAGCCTACATTCTGGATGAAATGCGCACCCTGCTGAGGGATCTGGAGGGGGATGATTCTATGCCTCGTCTGGGGGAATTTCAGGCCCTGTTCAGCCGCCTTCTTAATCGCATCAAGGCTTAGGCAACCTTAGTTAGTCCTGGCGGTGCCACGGGTTCCGGTCCAGATGTTGATGGGCAGCAGTTTGCTGGCTGGAGGGGTGCTCTCCACGGCCCTGGCTCCCCCTGCCAGACTCTGCCCCATGCCAACTCGACTCTGGCGCTGGATCTGGAGAATACGGTAGTGGTGCTTGCGCCTCTGATTCCCTGGAATATTGCCAGGCTGGTGCCAGCCACGATCCTGCAGGTCAGTGGGGGCTATGTTCCTTTTGCCGTGTTTCTCTATCTGCTCCCACTGGTGATTCTGATGGAGTTAAGTCTGCAGACGGCTCCCGAGCTGGTGAGAGGCGGTGGCCCATAAGGTGATTGCTGAGGTGGATCCAGTCATTCAAACCCAGTTGCTCAGCTCGACAGTTGGGATCCAGATGCAGATGCGCTAGCACCTCCAGAACTTTGTGTTTATCCACCAGGCTCTGCAGACAATTGACCAGTTTTTTGCGGCGCGTGGCAAATCCCTGCTGTACCAGCGTGCTGAACCAGCGAGGATCTTCCGCCTGCAAAGGCCAGGGGCGTGGGCGGAGACGAATCACAGCAGAATCCACCTTAGGCTTTGGATAAAAGGCCTGGGGAGGCACAATCCGGATCAGTTCACAATCCGCCAGATACTGGATGCGGACACTCATGGCCCCATAGGTTTTGCTCCCGGGTTGCGCCTGCAGACGTTCTGCCACCTCCCGTTGCAGCAGCAGGACGAGCCGCTGAAACTGAGTCACCGGTTGTTCAGGAGACCCCAACACTTTACTCAGAATCGGACTGGTGATGTTATAGGGGATGTTGGCCACGAGTAGCGTGGCTTGGGGCGGGATCTGCATCCGGAGAAAATCAGCTTCGATCAACTGAAAACCTGGATGAGAGCCCAGGCTGCGCTGCAGATGCTGACAGAGATCTCGATCCAGCTCCACGGCGATCACTCTGGCTCCAGTCTGCAGGAGATGTTCAGTTAATTGCCCTCGTCCGGGTCCAATTTCCAAAATGCTGAGTTCCGCAGGCGGGGGTGAGGGGAGCTCAGCTGCTGCAACAATGGCTGTGTGGACAGAGACATCCTGAAGCCAGTGCTGGGCAAAACGTTTTCGCGGTTGGGGCATAAATAAGCACGCTAAACTATGCTGATGAGCTAGCCTTCCCTTACCTTAGCCTGGGAGATACTTTCCAGAAATCCTGCTCCTTCTGGAGTTCATCACCGCGAGGTCTCAAGATCCGCGAATGGATCTCTCATTTCAAGCCAGAGTAGTATTGTATACTTAGCGAGCTACTGCCTTCCTTGTGTACCCCCCACATCTCTGTGCTCTCTCATGTTTCGAGTCCACCCCTCCCTGATCAGAATCGTTGTCCTGGTTCTCAGCTGGATGGGTTGTTATCCAGTTCTCCGCGGAATGGCTCAATCGAAAGCAGCAGGATCTCAAGAAGATAGTTCTCTTGTCTTGATTCTCATCTTTCTGGGGGTTCTTGCTGTTTGTTTAAGGCTGATTTTATTTCAATATTCTCAACTGAGGCTCAGAAATCAGCGCATTCAAGAACTGGAGTCTGAATCTACCTCCCTACAGACCCAGATCAACCAACGAAGTGATGTGGAAGCTGATCTGCGGCTGCGTGAGTTTCAAATGAGGGAGCAGGCTCAACAACTGGAGCATGAAGCTCTACATGATGATTTGACCGATCTTCCCAATCGAGCTCTCTTTATGGACCGTCTGCAAAGATCTCTGGTGAGAATGCGCCAATATCACGAGCATCATTTTGCGGTACTTTTTCTCGATCTGGATCGGTTTAAAGTGATCAACGACAGCCTTGGGCATGTGATGGGAGATCGGTTGCTGGTAGAAATTTCGGAACGACTGAAGTCTTGCCTGCGAGAAATTGATACCGTGGCGCGTTGGGGGGTAGATGAATTTGTCATTCTGGTGGATCCGTTAAGCCACCATCGAGAGATTATTGCTGTGACCGAAAAGATATTATCTAGCTTGCGACAGCCCATGAATCTGGGGGGGCAAGAGGTTTTTGTTACCAGTAGCATTGGCATTACACTGAGCCATCCAAACTATCAAACCCCCGAGGATCTGTTGCGGGATGCCGATACAGCCATGTACCGGGCCAAAGATCAGGGAAAGGATTGTTATGAGATCTTTAACCGTGAAATGCATATCGAAACATTAGGCATCTTACAGTTAGAAACTGATCTGCGCAGAGCAGTAGAAAACTTGTCGGCTGCTTCCGTACAAAAGCATGAGTTTGTTCTGCACTATCAGCCCATTATTTCGCTCAAAACTCAGCGTATTGAAGGATTCGAGGCCCTGGTTCGATGGCAGCACCCTACCCGCGGACTCCTATCCCCGGCATTATTCATTAACCTGGCAGAGGAACGCGGACTGATCTCCTCTATCAGTCATGCCACTCTCAAACAAGCTTGCCAGCAACTGAAGATTTGGAAGCTCCTCTTTCCTCAGCAGCAACCACTGAGTATGAACATCAATCTTTCAACACGGGAGTTTTCTCAACCAGCACTGGTGGCCACACTGGACCAGATCCTGAGGGAAACAGATCTGAATCCCAACGATATTAAGCTGGAGATCACAGAAAATCTGATCATGTCTGAAACTGCTGCTGTACAGGAAACTCTCAGTCAGTTGCGGGCGCGTGGATTTCCCCTTTGTGTGGATGATTTTGGCACCGGATATTCATCGTTAAGCTATCTGGATCGGTTTCCCGTAAGCATTCTCAAAATTGATCGATCTTTTATTAACCGCATGGGTAACAATGGCGAGAACACCTATACGATTCGTGCGATTATCACACTGGCCCGCAGCCTGAATATGGATGTCGTTGCCGAAGGTGTGGAAAAACTGGAACAGTTGATCCAGCTCAAGATGCTGCAGTGTGAAAAAGTTCAGGGGTATTTTTACTCAAAACCCGTGGATGCTAAGGCGGCTACTCAGCTGCTTCGAGAGGATCAGGATGTGCCTCTAGGGGAACGGAAGCTGGCGGAGTCATAGTCTGATTCTCATCCACAAACCCCTCAAAACTGGGATCCCATTCCTGTTCTTCAATGATTTCTTCTGTATAGACTCGCACCTTACTCACTTCGTCCGGTGATTGAGTGTCATAGTCAAAGGTTTCCCCTCCCTCCAGATTCGAATATTCAACAGAGAGCATTTCCTTGAGCAACTCTCGAGTCAGAGCTAGATCTACAGGATCCCCCTTGATTTCAGAGGTTGTTGTGGAAGAATCCTCCAGAATCTCAATCAAATTGAGCATCTTACAGAAGGGGAAGGGGGACTTGACCCAGACTTTGTTTTGATTGGCATCCATGGCATCAAAGTAGTAGATGTAGGGGAGGACATGCAGCTGAAAATCTTTGTATCGCTGCTTCATCAGCAAAGAAGGAGTCAGGGTACCCATCCGCAGCATACGTGTGATCTGCTGACCCACTTGATCCAGAACATATTGAAGATTCTGTTCAATAATGGCTTTATGCTGTTGGGCTAGACGAACGAGAATCTCTCTTTGAAAGAGGTCCATCTGATCCGGTTCCCCAAGCGCCTCCAGCATCGCCAGGGTTTCTTTGCGGGTGCAGGCATCTTCTGCGAGTCGGGGCCAGGATTCAATCAGATCCTTTTCATAGGTGGGGAGATGCACCAGATAATCCGCAGAGGTGATCAAATCTAGATGGGACTCGATAATCTCGCGTTCCCACGGATCCAGAGGCTCAATAGTTTGGGGTAGCCAGAGGGTCAGGCTGAGTAACTGCAATTGATCGGTGGTTTCTTGGGCTTTTTCCAGCTGATAACGATACTCATTAAATAGCTGGGTGAGAATTTTTTCCAGGCTCAGATCCACTTCCATCAGGACACGGTACTGTTGCCGCTTCAGGGAGCGAATGTTCTGCTCATTTTGCTTGAGTTTGGCCAGTTTTTCCTTCACCAGTACCAGACGCTGCACCCCTGTGGTGACAATTTTGATCACAGGTGTTGGATCCTCGTCATCTACCGTCATGTATTCATAGCGTTCAAAGCGTTTGGCCTCGGGCAGATGCAATTCTTTAATGGTCAAACCTCCTAGACGGTGAATTGCATAAAATGCTTTTGTGAAGAATGACCGCACTAACTTTTGGCTGGTGGGAGTGTACCGATCCAGGGTTACCAGTTCGCGGCTGCCATAGTAATTACTGAGATAAAACTGCAGGGCCAGGGCTGGGAAATACTTGGATCGCTTCGTGATCACATGGTAAAGCTTGTTCAGGGGCATCCGCACAAATTTAGGGATCAATTCCACCATGATGCCCAGGTTCTCCATGCGCAAGTAGCTAATATCCTGGGGAGAAAGAGGTGGTAGCCGATCTTCAATCTCGATATTTTCCAGCTCCAGCGTAAAGTTTCCTGCCTCAATCAGCCTCTCAGCTTGAACCTTGCCTCTCAGATCATCCTCATCCAGTTCCTTCAGCTCCATTTCCATACTGATCAGGCGTTCCAGGTGCTCAATCAGGCCAAATCCAAAGCTTTCCTGAAAGACCACGGCGATCTCCTGGTTCACAATCCGACTGAGCAGATCACTGAGGTTTTTATTGCGATAGGCATCGAAATCCAGCTGCTCCTGTTTGCTGATCAGGTGTCCTTCTGGATCGCGACAAAAAATTTCCACCTTTTCCAAAAAAGGACTCGAGGAGCGGGAGCGGCTCACCAGCTGTCTCAACAGCCGATCGACTTCTCCTCGCGGCAGCAGCAACCATTTTTCGGGATCGCGGAGAAAGTTGATCAGGGCCTCCTGAAAGCGGATGCGAACCTTGGTATCCAGTTCTTCCAAACTGCTGGTCTGACTGAGAATTTCCAGTAACCGTGAGTTTTCTTTAGCCTTCATAGAGGGGATGACAAAGAGTGCTTTCGATAGGATACCCCCTTGTTTCCCTCTCCTTGCTGTTTTAGTCCAGCTTAAGCATCAACAGGAAGGATCTGGAGCTGATACTGCAGCGTTGTCTCGGCCCCAGGCCCACGAAACTGTCCCGACACAGGCGCAGCCCAGATAGGCAAGGGGCTGGATGCCAGGGCGATATAGCCATCAGCAACGGCCAATCCCTGGGTGGGATCGTATCCTCGCCAGCCACCTCCAGGCAGATACACCTCTGTCCAAGCATGCAGGTGCAATTCAGATGAAGATGCCGCCGATTCCTTGTTCTGAGGGGGAGCCTGGTAACCGCTGACAAAACGCCCTGCAAGCCCCACGGCTCGGCAGCATTCCATGAACAGAACCGCCAGATCACGGCAGGATCCCTGTTGTCGTCTCCAGGTGAGACCGGGGGGGCCAGGGATCTCCAGACTCTCGCAACACATAGGTGCAGGTGTGATGTAGGCGTTGATTCAGCTGTGTCAGGAAGGTAAGAGTGTTGTGATTTGCCTGCAGGAGCAGGTCCTGAGTGAGGCTAAGGATCTGGGGATCAACAGGGGTCTGCAGATAGGGCTGCAATTGCTGGAGCCAGGACTGCGGGAAGTCCAGAGGCAGTCGCGTGGCCCAGGGCAGGAGGACAAAATCAAAGGGGTTGGAGCGTTGGGTGACCACGGTGGCGATGGTTTGGATCTGCAGGTGCTGAGTCGTGTCTACAAACCAGATCTGCAGGCTGGAATTACCGTCTAAATCCACCAGGGGAGAGATACCTGCGGGGATAGGTAGGATCTGGTACTGAAAGGATTGCAGGTGCTGAGCTGCATCAGAGCGAGGACAGAGGCGCAGGGTATGGGGGGCCAGGTGCACGGGCTGGCTGTAGGCATAGTGGGTCAGGTGACTGATCTGATATTTCAAAGCCAGTTACCAATCAAGACAAAGAGAGCCCAGTAAATCGGGTGTTGAAAGCGGGGCTGGTTTAACATGAATTGCTGCGCCCGTTGCAGGGCCACTGCCTTACTGATCTGGGAATCCAGTAACTCCTGATAGAACTGATTGAGTATCTGCACAGAAGCTTCATCATTTAGATACCAGAGGGTGGCCAGGGTACTTCTGGCACCTGCGCGCACGGCAACTCCTGCCAGTCCCAGGGCAGCTTGCAGATCTCCACTGGCGGTTTGACAGGCACTTAAGGTAAGAAGCTCAATCGGGAGAAGTTGTGTCGCTTCCTGCGGTTGCGTTAAGCGTAACAACCCATCCAATTGAAACATGGTCAGACGATCATCCCAGGTAAGAATAAATGTGTCTTCTGGCTGGGAACTGAACTGGGCATGGCTGGCAATGTGAACCACCGGAAAGGGGACCTTCTCCAGAGCCGAGCGCAGCTGCACCTTTGTAAAATTTTGATCTAGCAGTTTCTCTCCGGAAAAAACATGATTCACCAACTCTACTTCTTGCTGCACATAGGTAAGAGCCGGAAATCCCTGCCTGGGGGCGGTGAGTCCTGCAGCCAGGGTTTGCCACTGTTGTCGTGGTCTGGGCAGGGGATCAAAGAGCTGTAGCCCTGGAGCAAGCGCAAGCGCATAGGTTTCCATGAGATAGTGCTCCCCATCGTGGAGCGCTGCCATGGGAATGCTGCCGAGGGCTCCATCCAGCACAAAGACAAGGGTCTGAATGTCTGAGGCCTGTAAATCTGCCAAAGCCGGACGGATCAGCCAGTCATAGACCTGTTGTGCCAGCGGAAAAAAGCGGCGATGGGTCCGAGTTTCCAGCAGTTGTCGAAACTGGGAGAGCGTCGTTTCCACCTCTGGCTGGGGCACCGGAATGGTGTAATGGATCAGGTCGCGGTGGGGGAGACTGACAATCAGCTCCAGGCGGTTCGGAAGCATCACCGGGTAAACCACAGCCGCGCTGGCATCCAGGTCTTCCAACTGCACTCGAGGTAGCGGCTGTAGATCCAGACAGGCATCCCGAAAGAACTGATCCAGTTCTGCCAGCTGTAATAACTCCATCACAGAACGCGCTTGACCGATCTGTTCGGGAGTGGAGTCCTCGGTGAGGAGCAGATCCACCAGCTGGCGGTAAATTGGCTCAATTTCATCGGCATAGGAGATCGATCCCTCAGCAATAACCGCTTGCAATCCATCCCGAGACTCATACAGAATGGTGACCGCCCCTGCATAGGCTTGGATCGCCCTTTCTCTGTCTCCTTGGACTCGGTAGATTCGCCCCAATTGCCACTGCCAGCGCACCTGCAACCTGGCTCCAGAGATCAGGGTTTCTACCTGGAGCAGGGCCTCCTCTGTCAACTGGCGAGCGGCCTCCCACTGTTGAGTGTGTTCGTAAAGGCTTCCCAACTCACCCAAGGCCAGAGATTGCAGCTGAACATCCCCGATGTGGCGAGCCTGCTGCACAACCAAAGCCAGGGAGGCAGCCAGGGCTTCCTGTTGAGTTGCAGAGACAGGCCAGGACTGCTCCATGCCCTGCAGCAAGGTGTGACTCCAGTGCAGGCGGGCCCACAGACCCACTCGGTCCAGGGGAAGTGCATCCACATCCTGCTGCAGCTGCTGCAGTTGATTAAGGGAGGGGATCTCAGGAAGGGAAAGGGACAGACGAGCCAGGTGGAGTTGGGCCTGCAGATGGATTCTGGCATCCTCGGTTTGATTGACAACCGTCTGCAGGAGGGAGCGAGCGGCCTCCATTTTCCCTGCTGCCCGTAGGGTATGGGCCAGACTGAGCCGGATCGGATCCAGTCCCCCTGGGTTGGTCTGTTTTGCTAGGCTTTGACTCTGTTTCAGGATCCGGTGAGCTTCGGCGACTTGACCCAATCGCAAGTAGGCTTGTCCCAGCTGGTGCAAGAGTTCTGCTTTTTCCTGATCCTCAGGCAGCGATTCTAGCCGTGCCTCTGCTTCTTGTAGCTGTTGACGAGCCCGCCGAAACAGCCCCTGTCCTGCATATCCCTGGGCCAGATTGAGGAAGCTGCGACTTTCCCCCCCTTTGTCCCCCAGCCCACGGTAGAGTTCGGAAGCCCGTTGCCAGGCCTGGAGAGCGGTCTGATGCTCCCGCTGCTGCTGGAGTTGCTGACCCCAGACGCTCCAGATCTGGGCTTCTACCTGGCGACGAGCCTGGCTATCCCCTAGGGGCTGGATCAAAGTCTGACTCTTTTCAAGTAGGGCGGCGGCTTCTGAGTCTTTCCCCAACTGCTGCGCTGCCAACGCGGCCAAACTGAGGGCCAGAGCCTGATTGAGGGGATCCCCCTGCGTCTGATAGGTGGTGGCAGCCTTTTGCCAGGTGTCCTGGGCAGCCGTAAAGGTTTCGGATTGGTACAATATTCGCCCCTGCTGGATCAATTCAGGCTGAACCTGAGGATGGGCCATGGATCCCCAGGCTAGCCAGCCCAGGAGCAGCGCACTGATCACTGCCAGCGCCCAGCCCAATCCTGGCCTTGGCCTCAAAAAAACTGGGTGGAGAGGCTGAAATGGATCCCGCGTTCTTGCCATGTGCGTGTTCCCTGTGAACTGACATCAACCAGTGGGATGCCCCAATCCAGCCGCGCTGAGACCGAATTGCCTTCCCAGCTCAGGCCAAGACCAGCCGCTGCCAACGTGGCCGGATCAATGGTGGCGCCTCCAGGATAATTCCAGGTGCTCCCCACATCGACAAAAGGAATGATCTGCAGCCGCTGATCCCCTTCGGGATGGCGGTAAAGGGGAAGATAGACTTCCACTCCGGCAATGAACCCTCCGTCTCCCAAATAAAGATCCTGGCGGTAGCCTCGTACCGTGGTTCTCCCTCCCAGCGTAAATTTCTCCGCTACCGGGATGCGCCGATCTGCGGTTTGGGCCTTCAGACGTAAGAGCATCAGGGTTTCTGGCCCTAACAATCGGCTCCACTGGGCTTGACCGCGCCAGACAAGGTAGCGACCATCGGGGGGAACTGCATTCTGAGTGGCTCCCAGAATTCCTAAGCCCCAGCGCAATTCAGACCGCACCGCAACTGCAGATCGAGGGTTCTGCAAACTCCATTCCTGAAAAAAACGCAGGCTCCGCAACCGAGTCCGTCCCTGTTCGTCTCCTTCCAGAGAAAGGGGAGCAGGGATCCCCAGCAGCGAGGTGGCACTGGACTCCCACACCCCACTTAATCCCAGATTCAGCTCCTGATTGGCCTGCTGGAGGACAGGATGTTGCAGGGTCAGGATCACTGCTTCCGCCTGCCCGCGGATATCTGCCTGAGCAAACGGGCGTTCTACAATGTCCCCAAGGGAGCGGTTATAAGTCAGGTGCAAACGGGTTCCTCGGGCGGACAGGGGGCGAGAATAGCTGGCCTCCTGTACATTACTTCCCTCGGTATTCCTATAGACCAACCGCAAGCTATCACCCCAGCCGGAGAGATTGGCTTCCTGGATAGTCAGACTCCGCTGCAGACTGCCAACGGTCGGGGTACGATCGTTATCCAGAGCTAGAGATACAGCGAAACTATCCGCCTCCACCACCGCGACTTGCAACAGACTTTGATCCACCCGCAGTCCCGCAGAAAGATCGGCACTGACCGTCTCAACCAGTGGATCGAGCTGTAGTTGTTGCAATCCAGTTAGCAGGCGGTTGATATTCAGCGGTGTCTGGGTATAAGGACGCAGCTGCTGCCGCACATAGCCCGGCTGAAGTCTCTGTAATCCCTCGATCAAGATATCTTCATAGCCCCCTTCCAGGATCTGCAGGCGGACTACGCCTTCCTCTAGAGTTTGGGGAGGCAGGATGGCTCTGGAGGTGATGTAGCCGTTGTCGACGTAGAGAGCTGTCAGGGTGCTGCGGGCTTCCAGCAGATCGGTAAATGTCAGGGGGCGTTGTAAAAAGGGGCGCAGTGTTTCCGTTAAATCCTCTGGGCTAAACACAGTACTCCCTTCCACCCGAAATTCTTCCACCCAGATCATCTGCGGTATTTCGGAGGGAAGAAGTAATCGTGTGGCTGGATCCTGCTGAGAAAGCCACTCTTCAGACGCTGGCAACAGGGGGGAATCCTGCTGTTCAGGAGCAGACTCTCGAGGCTCCAGGGCCAGGACTTGTACAGGAGAGCTGAGCATAACCAGGGTCAGTAGCCCCCATTTACACAGATCTGGAGTAGGCTTGGCAATCATCATGCCGGAGAAAAGGGCAAGAGAGAAGATGGCTCGAAAATGGGTACGAGCGTTAGTTTACTGTACACCTCAGGGTGACAAAAGGCAGTAATCCCAAGATTGAAATCACTCAATGCGGCATTTCTCAGTCTCTTCAGGCAGAACTTCTGGATCTGTAGGTGATCTATCGCTGCGCTGAGACAAACAACGATGGGCTCTGAAATGCTTAAACAAACCTGAACAGTTCCTTAAGAAGTTGTATGCTGGATTCAGATGCAATCGGCTTTCGATCCTCCACGACCGTGTCGGAACCTTCCTATGTTTAATCCCACCGAATTGATGCTCAAAGATTTCCTGCGCAGGATCGAGGCTGGCTATTTTCCTGCATCCGCTACGGAACGGGAAGATTACACACAGTTGATTGCCTGGGTTAGCAAGATCGCCCTGGAAAACATCTCGAATAGTAACGCTCTTTATCATAATATTGAGCACACAATTTTTGTCACTCTGGTGGGTCAGGAAATTCTACTAGGTAAATATATTCATTCAGGTAACGTCACGGCTGAAGATTGGCTTCATTACATGATTTCTCTGATCTGTCATGATATTGGCTACGTGCAGGGAGTCTGTCAGCTGGATCGACCGGAGAAGCGAGTGTTTGCCACAGGAAAGGGAGCAGAGGTGGTGGAGTTGCTTTGCGGGGCAACCGATGCCAGCCTCACCCCTTATCATGTGGATCGAGGCAAACTTTTTATTGAAGAACGGTTTGCAAACTTGCCTTACATTCAGCCCCAAGTGATTCAGCACAATATTGAACTGACTCGTTTTCCGGTGCCGCTGGATGGCGATCACCAGGACACAACCCACTATCCTGGTCTAGTCAGAGCTGCTGATCTGATTGGACAGTTGAGTGATCCCCGCTACCTGCAAAAAATTCCGGGACTCTTCTATGAATTTGAGGAAACTGGAGTTAACAAAATATTAGGCTATCGCAATCCGGATGATCTGCGCAAAAACTATCCCACGTTTTACTGGCAAAGTGTCCATCCCTACATCACCACTGCCTTGAAATACCTGAAGCTGACCCAATCAGGTAAGCAGATTCTGGCCAATCTCTACGCCCATGTTTTCGAAATTGAACACGAGCAGGATATTAACCACACTGGCTTGCTAGCATAGCCTGGACGTTAAGGACAAACCCATGAGCCTCCAGGTTGTTCTAATCTGTCACGGCAGTCGTGATCCCCGTTATCAAGCCAGCCTGGCAAAACTGGCAGCGGCTTGTCGCGCCCAGATGCCGTATGCTGTAGCCACTGCTCAGTTGGAGCTGGCTTCGCTTTCGCTGGATCAGCAGTTAATTGCTCTAGGGCGTCAGGCCTCGGTACTCGTGTTGCTGCCCCTGTTCATGGGACCGGGAATCCACCTGCAGGAGGATTTGAAGACTGCAATCGCGGCAACCTCAGATCAACTGCCCGCTCTCGATCTGCAGACCGCCATGCCTCTAGGTCAGGATCCGGGCATGATCCAGTTACTGGCCCAACGGCTCTGTTCCCATGCCTCCACCGCCTGGATCCTCCTCAGTCATGGCAGTCGTGTCCCTACTTTTGCTGCCCACATGCAAAGGTTGCGCCGCCAGGTGATCGCGGTCTCCTCCTGCAAACCCTTACTGCCTGCCTTCTGGACTCAGCCCCCTTCCCTGACAACTCAAGTCGAACGGCTGATACAGAGAGGGATACGGCGCATTGAGATCCTGCCCTTCTTTCTCTTTGCCGGGCACCTTCAGGATCAGATCACCACCACCCTCTCAACTCTCCAGGAGCAGTATCCTGAGGTTACCTTCGGGCTCCATGCCCCGCTAGCGACGGATCCTGCTTTGATCCCGCTCCTACAGGAAAGTGTGGAAGCAGTGGTGGGTCAGTTAAAATCATCAACAATCTGCGGCTAAGCCTCCGCGTCCAACACGCACTACGAACCCAACACAAACCTCTTTATGGGCAAAGTCTATTTGATGGGGGCCGGACCTGGTGATCCTGGCCTACTAACGGTGAAAGGCAAAGGCATCCTCACTTATGCAGACGTGGTGATCTACGATGCATTGGTGAGTTCGGCGATTCTGGATTTGATCCCCCCAGCAGCGGAGCGGATTTATGCAGGCAAGCGCAGCGGTCGTCACTCTCGCCCCCAGGAGGAGATCAGCAGCCTGTTAATTGAGAAAGCCCAGCACCATGCGGTCGTGGTTCGCCTCAAGGGTGGAGATCCGTTTCTGTTTGGACGGGGGGCAGAGGAAATGGCAGCTCTGGTGGCGGCTCAGGTGGATGTGGAGGTGATCCCTGGGGTGAGTGCTGGCATGGCGGCCCCTGCTTATGCAGGAATTCCGGTGACTCATCGGGACTACAGTTCTTCGGTTCTCTTTGTTACTGGCCATGAAGCCGTGGGGCGTTACCAACCCCGAGTCAACTGGCGGGCGGTGGCAGAGGCAGCCGAAACGATTGTCGTCTACATGGGGATCTACAACCTGCCCAGCATTACCCATGAATTACTACAGGCAGGGAAACCTCCTGAAACCCCGGTCGCGATCATCTGTTGGGGAACAACACCTCAGCAAACGGTCCTGACCACAACCCTGCAGGAACTGGATCGAGATGATCTTGATCTGCACCTGACACCTCCGGCGATTGTCGTGATCGGCTCCGTTGTGCAATTGCATCACCTGTTGCCAACATTGCGAAGCCTGGCTTAATGCTTGTGGCCGTATATCAGGTGTAGCTCACTATCTTGGCGGAGGAGAATCCCCTGCTGTTCCACAAAAGTTTCCCTATTGCTCGCTATTTGCTTCGCCGGGTGCGTCGAAAAGAGGATCCCTTGCGGAGCGGCAATGCCTAACTGAGTTAGTTGAGCGAACAGAGAAAGTTGGGGGGGTAACAGGGTAGCCATGGACTGCAGATCCAGATAGGCCAACCCGGTGTAAGAATCCGGGAGATCGGTCTGGATTGTACGCCACAACCGGGCAGTTCCTGAAGTTTCTTCTGCCTCCAGGGCCTCTTCAAGTACCTGCAATGAAGTAGCCAGATACCACTTGTCCTGATAATACAGATGATAGGCCAGTGCTTCCTGAACCTGAGGAGGTCTGATCTGATCAAGTGAAGCCTTCTCTTCGGCCTCACGAGCTTGTTCCTCTGAGTTAAGATTGGCGGGTGCTGCCACACTAGAGTCCTGATCCACAGCTCCCTCCAACAATTGCGGGATTGGAGATGAGGGTGCTGCTTGACCCAAGACCAGAGGGGCCAGATCCTGGGCCAGACTCTTCTCTACCCAGGCTGTGGCTGTTCCCCATTGTGGCTGGGCCAGTGAAACTGAGATCGCAGTTAAGCCTTGCCCTAACATGTGCTCATCGAGATCTGATGCCACCTGCTGCACCGTGTCATTTACCGCTGCCACCATGAACAGATCCAGGTGATCAGGATGACGATGGGACGACCCGGAGGGTGGAGTCAGGGCTAACACATACTCACCTTGTAAAGCTGGAAGTAGAGTTCCCAGGTTTTCAAATCCGGTGATGGTCTGCAGGCTATTAATCCACTCCATCCAGGATTCAGAGCTGGGTAAAGTCTTTTGCAGCAGAGGCAGAGCCGCCCCTGACAGTAATAGACCAACCCGATCCGGAACTGTATTTAATAAAGACAGCCCCGTGGTGGGCAGTGACAGGAATTGATTCGCGATCCCTGCGGGTAACTCCCATAGCAACTGGGTTTGAGCTGCCAACTCCTCCAGCCGGATCCCCTGTAAGAGATGGCTATGGACAATAGGTCGCCAGGCCAAACCAAGCGAGGATAAACCGGATCCCGTCTCCCTCAGAGGCAGATAAACCCATCCTCCTTGAGCCTCCTTTAATTGCTCAAATGTTGTTTGTAGTTGTCGATCGTTAGCAATGCTCAGTTGAGGAAGCTGCCAGCTATCGACGGCTTCTCGAATGAATTCGGAGTGATCTGAAACTAAAACATACTGATTTCCCAGCGCTGCCAGCGACACCTGTCGTGAAGTATTCTCAACTGGTGCGGTTGTGATCTCTACCCCTTTATAAATATCGCGGGTAAACAGTTCGCCTGACAATTCCTGATATTGCCAGAAGAGATTCAGGAATAAGCTGCTCTGATCAGGATTTTTAGAGGTCAGGACAATCAGGGTGCCATCTTCAGACTCAGCAGCAGATTTCGCAATTGGGAGCTGGGCAACAACAACCTCATCATTCATCCAGGGAAGGATCTCACGCGAAAACTGAATGTCTCCTGCTGCCATCAGATCGCCCACAATCCCAGGTCCTCGCTTGGAGAAGAACCGATCCCAGGCGTGGTGAATAGCTCGTCGTTGTCTGGGATCGGAAGCAGCTTCTAAAAAAGGACGGACTTGGGTAGGGGGGAGGGTAAATGCGGCAAGCCCTCGGGTGGTGCGGGGAACCAGGCGAATGGCTTCGGGTAGAGTGGACGTTGCCTGCAAAAGGGACAGGGGACTTTGACTGGCCAGCCACAGGGCAGCTCCGCCGATTTGTGCTGTAAGCAGGATCAGGACAGTCAGGATCCCATAGAAAATTCTGCGGGGTAACATTGTCGACTCTTCTCCAGACCAGAGCTGTGTTGATTGTACTGCTCAACCTGTCAATAGACCTGGATCCCTCTGGAATCCTCTGACACCCAGTGGAGTAGCTGCCTCTATCGACAAACCAAGAAAAGCTTTGCTACATTTATCTTCTATATCAATGCGGGCGTAGTTCAGTGGTAGAACGCTAGCTTCCCAAGCTGGATGTCGTGAGTTCGAGTCTCATCGCCCGCTTTTTTTTGTCCCCATCTCTCAGATCTTTTCAAGAAGCGGGTTTCCTTGTGGGTCACGGCTTTAAGAGGATCACAGTCCCCAAAGCTGAAAGCTCCTCATGGTAGGACTTCTAAGGGATCTGTTGCTATCCTTGTCTGCCACGGACGGCTGCAGCTCCGTTTTCATTACCTGGGCAAGCGACGCGATCTATCGCTGGGATTGCCTGATACTAAAACCAATTGCAAAGCAGCAGAGCTCAAGGCCCAGCTAATGAAACGGGATATAGTTTATGGAGAGATCGGGTTAAGTGCTGCCTGCAAGTGGGCAGTAATCTGTGTCAGAGGGACATCGCTTAGTTCTGAGAAACCCTGGTCAGTTAGCAAACCTGCAGCGCCCAGTAGTGAGCACCTTCCTCAGCAATATAAGGGCCATCCTTAACCACCTCGACCAGTTTGACAACATTCTCGACCTGTAGCCTATCCACAACTTCCTGAAAATTGGTGGAATTGTAATAGCTCTTGCGCGTACTCACCACAACCCATCCTCCCTGACGGGTAATCCGGATCAGCTCCTCCAGAGAGTCGGGAGGTACATGGCCCAGCGTAAAGACCCCACAGGCCAGAGTAGCGTCATAAGCATTATCGGAGTAGTCGTCCATCCGCTCTGTCAGATCCATACTGCCTTTAAGATCCACATAGCTACCTGTCTGACCCGCCACCTCTACCATTTTGTCAGACAGATCAAACCCGTCAATCCAGCGGTATCCCATCTCCTGAAGAATTACACCCACCAGTCCAGTTCCACAGCCAGCATCCATCACCTTAGACTGTGAGCGGTTCGCATCAGAGTGGCGGAGGCGCATACGATCATAGAATTCAGAGATGAAATGAGGACCTTTGTACATTTCATTCGAAACGTCTGAGTCATAGGCTGCAGCCCAGACATCGTAATAATCTCTCAGCTTATCAGCGTCCCCAGACAGGGTGTGTGCCTCTTTGATGGCGTCAAAGCTTTCTTGAGGAATAGATAAGTTGTTTGTTGCTTGTGTCATGATCCAGTTCACTAACTGCATGGAGGTAGATCAGGTTGACCTACACCCTTGACAATATTACCACCCTATTTGGAAGTGGCCCAGATAGGATCAGTGTAGATACGCTCGAAGCTTGTTTCGTATTCACAACTTATTCACTATTCGCATTGCTGAGACTAGAAAGTTCTTAATCTGCCTTGGTATGGGTGCAAACACCACAGTGATTGAGCGCCCCCTCCCCAAAGATCAGGATAGGGCGCAGGAATAGATTAGGATACCTCGGAACTGCTCTGCACCAACCATCCAAGTCAGGACAACCTCGCATCCTTCCCATCGATGAAAGCGAAGAACTCAGGTTTCAAGCAACTGACGGAGCTGGAATCTCTGTCTCTTGACCAAAAGAGAGAAGATGCCCATCCGGATCCTGCAGGCTGAACTCTTTCATTCCATAGAATGTGATAGATAACTCGCCGACTTCATATCCAAGAGCCTTGATGTGGGTGTAGATCTGTTCTACATCCTCCGGATAGTAGTAGAAAATGACAGGCCAGGATCCCTCCTCTGGGGAAACTGGTTCCGACTTTTCCGCCAAATACCCTGACTGAGCCAGCATCAGAACCACCTGTCCCGATCTGATCTCAGCCCATTTCCATTGCTCCAGTTCCTCCTGACCACTGCTCAGTTCAAACCCCGCGATCTCTTTGTAGAATTTCAGACTTCTATGGATATCTGCAACATTTAACATGGGAACCATTTGTTGTAGCTTCATAGCGCGCTCCTGAAAAAGTTGAATAAGGCACAGCAAGCTTTTCGACCTCCACCCCGCTTTCGCTTGCAACTGGACAGAGGAGAGCATTACATTGCAAGTTCCCACTCGTTAATGAATGATCTCACAATAAAAAGCGGATTGATGTGAATATATCTTGAAGACGCTACACGGTCAACCATTTTTAGTAGGTGTCTACTATATACGGCGAATCCCGTCCAGGGAAACTTAAAATTTATAACAACCCTGTGGCTATCTTGATCGGAGAGCACCGAGGACGATCGTTTCCTGATGGCGCAGGGTCGTAATCGCAACCTCCCAGGTGAGGGTAAAGGACTGAAAAGATTCGGCTGAAATGCGGTCCTTGTCCAGATCCACCACCACCTTGCGCAGAATCTCGAACAGTTCCTTCCGTAGCCCTGTGAGTTCCTGCACATCCTGACTGTCATGAATGCGGTCAATCAGTCCCAGGATCTGGAGGTTGTACATATCTGCGCGATTTTTCTGCCTGCCCTGTAGCCAGACATTCAGCTGCCAGAGACCAGAGACTGCCAATACTGAGACCGAAAGCAGGAGACCTAGCGTTTCAGCATATTCCACCAGAAAATTGGGCTGATCCTGGTTGTAGTAACTTTGGGCTCCTTCATGTAAAGGTAATCCCAGATCTTCTCCAGAGTCGGGAAGCAGAATGCTAGCGGCCCTGGGATACTCTGCCACCAGTTCGGTTCGGTGTTCATAGAGAGTCCTGGTTAACGCTTGAATCAGCTGGACATCAAGATCATGATGGGCCACCAATACTGCCCGCACCCCGACTGCACCAATATCCTCAGAAGGATTGGGAATCGCACCGTTGTAGGTTCCCTTAGGAATTTGCATCTCTTCTAGATACGGTAGGGTCAACCGTAGGGCAGCCACCTGATCAATGGGGAGCAGGCGCACCTGAGGGCTATTCAAAATTTGCCGCATCCGCTCATTTCCCAAGGCCATAACTTGAAATAAAGCCTGAACTTCTCCCTGTTCAAAGGCACGGTAGGCTTCTGTGGAGGGAAGAGCGCGATAGGGTAGGTTGTCTTCATTCAAACCGTAGTGGCGGGCAATGGGCCAGAATAATTTATAGGACCCACTTCCTTCTGGCATCAATGCAACAGGCTTGCCCCTCAGATCGGACAGGGTTTCAATGTTGGCTTCACTCCTGACCAGCAGGTGAGCAATCTCTGGAAACAACATCGCCACCGCCCGCACCGAGGAAGTAATGGGAGTATCGCTCTGGATCAGGGCGAGTTGAGCTTGATTATCCTGCAGGAGTTGGACGTTTTCCAGGGATCCTTCGCTGGTTGCCACCGTCAACTGAATATCAGGATGATGACGATGGATAAGATTGGCAAAGGCCTTGCCAAAGGCATAATATTCGCCAGAAGCACTCGCCGTTGCCAGGGTAAGTCGGTAGACCTGGGTTTGTTCTTGAGCCAGTTTCAGAGCAAATGCTCCTGCAGCCAGAAGGCTCACCAGGAGAATGGGTACCGTTAACTTACTGTCATCCATCGCCGCCCGAGCAATCGTATCCTTAGCTATTACTCTAAAGGTTATTGAGCTACACATCGTATTTTTCAGATCAGCTTTATTGATCTCAAAACAGGTTGATCGATATCCATGAGATCCTGCCTAGTTGGGAATACAGAATTTCTGAACCCAGTAATGATTGTAGTTTTGGCTGCCTCCGTCATTAGCCAGGAAATAGTAACCAATGCCAATATGAACGTAGGACGCATTGAGAATATTACTGCGGTGTCCGGGGCTATTCATCCAGCTATTCATAACCTCCTGGGGGGAGAACTGACCTGCCGCAATGTTTTCGCCACAGCTGCCGTCATACCCCGCCTGCCTGGCCCGATCCGTAGGTGAGGATCCATTGAGTCCCGTGTGACTGAAGTAGTCATTCACGGCCAGGTCTTGGGCATGGTTAAGAGCAGCATTACTGGGGGCAGCACAGGCGATCAGGGCTGGAAGTCCGCGAGATGTACGTTCCTGATTGGTTAAGTCCAGAACCTGAGCTGCGAAACCCGTTAAATTGGCAGGAGTGCAGTTGGCAAATGGAGTCGGTTGAGGAGTTGGGGTGGGACTGGGAGGAGGAGTAGAATTACAGACCCTTAGCCATGGGAAACGCTGGCAGAGAAGCGGAAAGCGCTGGTTTGTAGTAGCGAGGGAAACGCTGGGGTTTAGATCCTCAGGCTCTTCTATGCTGAAGGGATCCCCAATCTGGCTGGTGGGAAGGTTTGCTGAAATAGAAGGATCTGAGAGCTCTAGATCAATCGGGGTCGATGCCTGGAACTGTTCATCAAGGGGAGGGACCACACTGGACGCGGAGGGGGATGAACAGGCACCCACAACGGAGCATAGCAACCCTGCCACTACAACCGCATGCAACTTTTTCATGGCAGCAACTCCTTGCCGAGGGATTTGGGGGTGGTCAAGAATCACAGGTTTATCTTCCCAGAGGAATACTGAGAAGATCATGACAAGGATCACATCCTCTGTCGAATAGCCATCACTCAGGAAAGAGTTCAGCTCCTGCAGTGTTAAGGAATGTGTAGTTTGACAGACTGTCTTTTGACAACTGGATTTTGGTCGTGGAAAGGTTCAGTGGTATTCTCTCGGCCACTTGAAAACATGCTAAAAACTGTTGGATCAATTCTTTTGATTTTCGTTGCATTATTCAGCTTCTTCCTGAGTTCACCTGCTCATGCTTATGATCTGGCCCAGGGGAACAATGTATTTACTGCTAACTGCGCCCAGTGTCATATGCGGGGACTCAATGTGGTTGTACGTGACAAAACCCTGCAAAAAGAGGCGCTAGAGAAATATGGTATGTATTCCCAGGAAGCCATCGTGAGTCAGGCCATGAAGGGTAAGAATGCAATGCCTGCATTTGGTCGTCGCCTATCACAAGAGCAACTGGAGAACGTAGCCGCCTATATTCTTGATCAGGCTGATTCTGGCTGGGCTGGGTAGTGCCGCGACAATTTGAAACTTTACGTTTTAGTTTGGGGAGGGTTTGTCCTCCCTTTCTTATTGGAGACAAATCAGGTATAGGACTAGATCGTTCTTCCTGTGGGATTTTGTTAGAAACTCCACTCAATACTTATTATTGACCATAATCAGCTTTCTGGCCAGCTCCCTGATGAACTTGGACAATTAATTCAATTGCAGGATCTTGATCTTGAGAATAACCAATTGTGGGGCGAAATCCCTGCAGCCTTGGGAGCACTGATCCATCTACAGGGGCTTTTTCTTCGGAATAATGTCTTTTCAGGTACTCTTCCCCAGGATCTAGAACATCTGCAACACCTGCGCTTTCTCTACCTGAGTGGGAATCATTTCTCCTTACCGCTACCGGATTGGATCGTAACGCTTCCGGACCTGTGGGAGATCAAGCTCGATCGGCCTGGATCAGGATCCCTGTTGTCACGAGGTCTAAGTATGTCATCTCTTGTTTCTGAAGATTGACAGGCTGTCTTTTGACAGCGTTAGGGATGACAGGTCAATCTACTGGTAATTACATGGATTCCTCCAAGATCACCTGCTCTCGTCTCGTTGAGAAAATGATGTGGGGATCTTGGTTTTTCATTCTTTAGTAGTTCATTTATGTGTGCAATGTCATCTTTTCAGACAAAGCTAGTTCTCGGCTCCCTGGTCACCATGATGGCTGGAGTTGCTTTTCAGATCTGCTCCGAAACTCAAGCTGAAGCAGCAGATCCTGAGACCGCTACGATTCAATTTGCCGCCATGGTCGGGGGGCAGCCTTTCGCCTGTGGCCAGAGGTATCCCAATCTGGGGAGTGCTGGAACAGAAGTAACGCCCACGGACTTTCGCTTCTATGTCTCGGAGGTAGCCCTGATCGATGCTGAGGGCACTATTGTTCCGGTGAGTCTGGAGCAGGATGGCATCTGGCAGTACGAATCGGTCGCTCTGCTGGATTTTGAAGACAAATCGGGTCCCTGCGCGAATGGCACCACAGAAACACGGGATCAGGTGGTGGGTACGGTCCCCGCTGGAGATTATCAAGGACTGCAATTTACCCTGGGGATTCCGTTTGAACTGAATCACGAGGATGCCACTTTGGCATCTTCTCCCCTCAACCTGACATCCATGTGGTGGAACTGGCAGGGAGGGTACAAGTTTGTGCGCATTGATCTGGAATTACCCATGGAGATGGATCAGCCGGAAAGTCAAAATCACGGGGATCACAGCCACGTAGATCATGCTTATGGTGCCGGGGGAGGCTTTCTCATCCATCTGGGCAGTACCGGGTGTGGAATCACTCCTGGCAATCAGAAACCAGATCGCTGCAGTAACCGCAATGCTCCTTTAATCCGGCTGGATAACTTTAATCTGGCTCAGGATGTGGTGATTGCCGATCTAGCAGCTCTGGTGGTAGATAGTGATCTGAGTAGCAATGCTCCAGACACCGCCCTGGGTTGTATGTCGGGACCTGAGGATGGTGATTGTGTTGGGATCCTGGCTAATCTGGGTCTGGGGAGTGATACTCAAACCTTCTTCCAGGTGAAGTAAGTTTTATAGGATCATGGCGAAAGGCTGGCAACGTTGGTTGAGTTTTCTCGGTGCCTGTGGTTTGAGTCTGCTTCTGGGATTGGGCGGAGCGAATCACTTGGGGACTGGATCAGCTGCAGAGGTTCATCTTCACCCAGAAGCGTATACATGGAATTTACCCGACTGGGTTCCCCGCCCAGTTGTCCCAGAAGATAATCCCATGCGCCAGGCCAAGGTGGAGCTGGGCCGCTATCTCTTTTATGAACAACGCCTCTCCCAAACCGGAGACATGTCCTGCGGATCCTGTCATCTGCAGTCGCTGGGATTCAGTGATGGCCAAGCACTAGCAGTGGGAGCCACGGGCGAAGTCCATCCACGCAATTCCATGAGCCTGACCAATGTGGCTTACCTGCCTGTTCTCACCTGGGCCAATCCACTGCAAACCAATCTGGAAGATCAGGCTCTCGTTCCCCTGTTTGGAGAACATCCAGTTGAAATGGGTATGGCAGGCCGAGAAGCGGAGATCCGCGCGCTCCTGCAAACCGATCCCCGTTACCAGCAACAATTCCCTCTTGCTTTTCCCGAAGCCGAAGATCCCTACACGATCCGTCATCTCGTCCAGGCGATTGCTGCCTTTGAGCGGACCCTGATCTCGGTGAATTCCCCTTATGATCGCTACCGTTTTGCGGGTGATATTTCCGCCATTTCAGCATCTGCTCAACGAGGGGAAGCCCTTTTCCATAGTGAGCGGCTGGAGTGCTTTCACTGTCATGGTGGATTTAATTTTACAGATTCAATTGTGCATGAACGGCTCGCCTTTCAGGAAATCGCTTTTCATAATACGGGCCTCTACAACATTGATGGTGAAGGAAGCTACCCTTATCCCAACCAGGGAATCTACGAGATCACTCACAAACCAGAGGATATGGGCCGCTTTCGGGCTCCCACACTGCGCAACATTGCTCTGACTGCTCCCTACATGCACGACGGCAGTGTTGCCACACTTGAGGAGGTGATTGATCATTATGCTGCTGGTGGACGCACACTTCATGCGGGAGTCAATGCCGGGATCGGAAGCGAGAATCCTCTGAAAAGCACCTTTATCAAAGGATTTGATCTATCCCCCCGGGAACGACAGGATCTGCTTGCCTTCTTGCGTAGTCTCACAGATGAGCATTTACTTACCGATCCAAGCCTGTCCGATCCTTTTGCATGAGTAGAAGATCTATGCAAAGAAACGGGAGCTGTCCGCTCAGCCAGATCGCCAGGAGCAGGGTCAGGACCACCAACAGGAGGATAGAATCGGAAGAATCTGTCTTCTAAACAGAGAGAGGATCACATGCCTCAGACAAATGGTAACGGATTCACGATCGAGGCTATCGCTGAGCAGATCGCCAAACTTACAGAGGTGATTGTGGCGGGTCAACAGGCTGATGAGGCTTGGAGGGCAGCGGATCGCCAATGGAAAGCAGAGCATCGGCCAGTCAAAAGAAGAGGATCGCCAATGGAAAGCAGAGCATCGCCAATGGCAAGCAGAAGATCGCCGATGGAAAGAAGAGGATCGCCAATGGCAAGCAGGGTTCCGTGCTGAACTAGCAGAATTGAAGGAAATCACTCAGCGGCAGGGAGAAAGTGTGGATCGCCTCAGCCGTGTTGCTGAAATGCTGGTTCAGGAACTCCGACAGAGAAGATAGGCTCTTGATCTTTTCCCCCTAGAATTATTCTTTGCACCAACTGCTGGAGGATTGAATAAGCTGGTCCAGCACAAATCAGGTATTACCGTGCAGCAGCATCAATCGATCCGGATCTAAATGTACCCACCAGGGATAAGGTTGATTTTGTAGATGTTGCCAAGCTTCTTTATAGATCTCTGCCTGGAGATGATAATCAAGCCTGTGGGTCGCGGGTGTATGCAGCTTTAGATACAGCGTCATACGAAAAGGAGTCTCACTCGCCTCTGCTAACCAACAGGGAAAAACATTAGACTCAGGCTTAACCCGCTCTTCTTTACCCTTGAGGATGAGATGATGCGCACGGATCCCCACATGCAGATCCGTTTTCTCCTCCCAATGCTTGATCCCTACCTCACATCCCCAATGGGGAACTTCAAGCTTAGAATGATCTAGTTTGCGAGCTGCAGCAATATTCTTGCATCCTGTCAGCAGGGCCACCTTGACCGTAGGGGGATGATAAAGGATCTCTTCTTTAGATCCCCAGGCCGCAATGCAACCCTTGTCTAAAACCAATAGACTAGGGCAAAGACGATACGCTTCTTCTAGATTGTGGGTGACAAAGAGGACCGCTCCAGCATAGGATTCCAGGCTCAGACGCAGTTGCCGTTCCATCTGGCTACGGAGATGGGTATCTAAAGCGGAGAACGGTTCATCCAGCAGCAACACATCCGGTTGTGGGGCCAGGGCTCGTGCCAGAGCTACCCGTTGTTGCTGTCCTCCCGACAGTTGAGCCGGATAGCGATCTTCAAGCCCCTTTAATTGCATCCGGTGGATCCACTCCTGTACCCACAGGCTCTGATCACCAGAGGGCAGGTGTTGCAGGCCAAAGGCAATATTCTGCTGCACTGTCAGGTGAGGGAAGAGGGCATAGTTCTGAAACACAAATCCGACATGTCGCTGGCTGGCGGGAAGGTTAATCCCCCGTTCGGGATCAAACACCACTCGATCGCGGATCTGGATCCGTCCCTGCTGAGGAGTTTCAAATCCGGCAATACAGCGCAGCGTCATGCTTTTCCCTGATCCGGAAGCTCCCAGTAACCCCAGGGGCTTTTGATCCCCGGTAAACATCACCTGGAGTTGAAAGCTGGGTAGAGTCCTAGAAATTTGAACTGAGAGGGGGAGACCGCCAGCAGCGGTTGCAGATCCTGAGGCTAAGGGTTGAACCGTTCTGATCTGAGGCAGTCGCGGCTCCCGCAATTCACCCCCATAGTTCAAGGCCAGGATCCCCCCCAAGGATAGGAGCAGGATGATCCCCACCCAGATCCATGCCTCTCTAAATCGCCCTCCCTCTGAGGCAAAGTAAATGGCCATGGGGATGGTTTGGGTGCGTCCTGGCAAATTGCCCGCTAGCATCAGGGTGGCTCCAAACTCCCCCAGTCCTCTGGCAAAACTGAGGGTGGTACCCGCCAGGATCCCGGGTCTTGCCAGGGGAAGCACCACCCGCAAAAACACTCTCCATTCACCTGCGCCTAAACTGCGGGCAGCGTTCAAAATATTGGTATCGATCTGTTGAAATGCCCCCAGGGTGGTCCGGTACATAAGTGGAAAGGCCACCACCGTGGCAGCAATGACCGTGGCCCACCAGGAAAACAGGATCTGGATCCCCAGCCAGCTCAGCACCTGCCCCAGAGGACTCTGGCGACCCAACAGCAGTAAGAGCAGGAACCCCACCACGGTTGGCGGCAGGACCAGAGGAGCCAGCAACAGGCTATCGATCAAGCTACGCCATTTTCCGCGATAGTTGCGCATCCCATAGGCACTCAGGGTTCCCATGATCACAGCGATCAATGTAGCTGTTGCGGCGGTTTGTAGTGAGATCCAGAGAGGTGACCAGCTAATGCTTTCCATCCAGCCATTTACTTAGTTCAAGTGACATCCTCCCGACGCTGATTCTACTGTATGATTGGGGGCTCAGTGGTTGGCGGTGAGGACTCGCAGATGGCAACTACTTGATCATCTAACAAAGATTCAGAGGTCAACATTTCACCTACTCCGGCTAATTCCGAGCTGTACCCTACTGTCCCCTCTCTAGTGTGAAACTTAAAAATATTTTCACTGTCTGGATAACGGCAGATGGACTTTGCTGCTTCATCACTGGCGTATCTCTTCAGTTGATCTATAAATTCTGGATCCCCTTGTTGGCGGATCATGGCTTCCATCTCGTCAGATAAGCCTGCCTGGTTAATTGGGCAGTACTCATAGGTGGTGCATTGATTCTCATTTTCACCCCAGATCTCAATGACATGGAGACAGGTTAAGATCACGCCAAATACATTTGTACTATGAACATACGTGAACCGACTTGTCTGACATTGTTGGGCTGCTTCACGGAAACATTCAGGATTACTCTCACAATCTTTAAGCTGAACAGGGCGTTGGTATTGGCGGACAGACGCAGGAGGATTCGGGATTTCGAAGGGTCCAGAACTCAGATCCTGCAACAATGCTATTAATAACTGATACTCCTTGAGCTTTTCCGAATCCAGTTCAATCAGCTGATCCACTAGTGGGATTCCTTCAGCCCACCGTCGCTGCTCAAGCAGGCCATTTAATTCATCTGAGAGTTCATCAACTCGACTCTCCTGAGCCTGAGAAGCAGTAGATAAGCTGATCAGGGAGATCAACATCAGTAGCATAAACAGTCTCATGGGATCACCGTTTATCTGTACAGACCGAAAATAGCCTTCAATACCTGAGATGTAAAGCAGCAAATGTACGGATGAATGGGCCTGATCAAAATACATACTGAATTCAGGATTAACTGAAAAGAGTTACCCTGATCAGCCTGGGAACTGAAAACCAAACTGGGTAAAGACTGCCTGTGCCCCATCTGTCTGCAAAAACTTGACAAAGTGTTGAGCCTCTGTGGGGTACTTGCTGTCATTAATCACCGCAATGGGGTAAACAATCGGATCATGGGTCTCGGCAGGAAAGGTGAGGGCGATCTGCACCTGTTGAGACAGCAGGGCATCGGTACGGTAAACGATCCCAGCCTCCATATTGCCTGTTTCTACATAATTGAGCACCTGCCGCACATCTTTGCCAAAAACAAAACGGGGTTCCAGTGCCTCTACCAAATCCAACACGGTAAGCGCCTGTTGCCCGTATGTACCTGCCGGAACAGAAGCGGGTTCTCCCAAGGCGATGCGTTTAATCTCTGGTTGCATCAGATCCGCAGGCGATTTAATCTCAAGGCCATTGACAGGAGTGATCAGCACCAGTTGATTCTTGACCAGATCGGTACGGCTCCCTGGCAAAAGCAGATCTTTCTCCTCAAGAGCATCCATCTGTCGAGCAGAGGCAGAAAGGAAGACATCCACAGGCGCTCCCTGTTCAATTTGCTGTTGCAGAGATCCTGAAGAGCCAAAGTTAATTACGAGTTCGACATCAGGATTTTTCTCTTCATAGAGAGGCTGAAGAGCGTTGATCGCATCTTGTAAACTGGCAGCGACCGAGATCGTTAGAGCGGTAGACTGTGCCCTAGCCACAATCGCAGCCAACCCCAGAGAGGAGAATGATGCAAGTAAGGTCACCGAGGTAAGGATAAGTCTGCGCTGCATAGGTTCTATCTTCATGAGGTAAGGTTGACCTACCAAGCATCATAGGTTGAGTTACCAACTATTTTGGTAGTGAGTGAGACATGCCAAGAAAAAGCCAGGGGTGGGTCACCTTCCAAACATCCGAACTGGAACGACAGCAGCTGGAGCAGTTTTGTGGAGGTCACTCAGCGGACCAAGACGGATGTTCTCCGTGAACTGTTACGCAGCCTCAGTCCTGATATAGTTAGACAGTTAACTACTCAAGATTTACAAGGTATGAACGTTAGTGCCCGCAACCTTCTCAAGGGAAGGGTAAGTCAGATTGTGCTGGGGGCCGTCAATGTCGAGGTGACACTGGAGATCGCTCCTGGGCTTGAGGTGACATCGGTGATCACAAAAGCCTCAGCCGAACGATTGGGGCTGGAGGTTGGGAAGGAAGCTTACGCGGTGATCAAGTCCTCCGATGTCATGATTGCTGTGGACTAAAGGGAAAGACTTTAACAGATCTGTCCCAGGACAAGTTCTGTGCTCAGGTCCAGAGTCAGCAGGTCATCATGGGCAAACTGTGCGAAGATCGCCTTCACTGCCTCTTGAAAGCGGGGGTATGCGGGATATCCAGGATCGGGAGCATGGGATTTCGATGTCAACCGACCCAGAAAATCACTCAACCTCTCCTGCTGACGGTGAGGAAACTCAAGGATCTGGTAATGCTCATGCCCAAAGTAGAAAGAAAGCAATGGGGGATCAATCTTGCCCGCGGGGGTTGAGCTATCCCAGCCCAGTGTTTTGGTTTTCAAACTTTCCATAGCTTTGAGGAGATCCGGATTCGAGCAGGACACCTTGAAGATGGCCAGCCAACCCCCAGGGACCAGGATCCGTTGAAACTCTTGGCGAGTAGACACTCTGGGAAACCAGTGCAGCGCCCGACCCACGGTAATCAGATCGACACTTCGATCGGGCAGGGTGGTTTCACTGGCCAGGGCATCCAAAAATTCCAGATTGGGGAGAGTCCCCAGAGTGCGTTGGGCCATCTGGCGCATAGCCCCATTGGGTTCAATAGCATCGATCCGCGCCACTTGATTGATCAGATGACGAGCAATCGTCCCCGGTCCCGATCCAATATCCGCCACTCTAGTGAAGGCAGACAGATGGGCGTGATCTCTCAAGGCCACAAATGCCTCTGGCGCATAATCCCAGCGATAGCGAACATAGTGTTCAGCTTTGGTGGTGAAACGGTCTACCGTGTCCATATGCAATCACAGACGCAGATTATTCCGGGATGTTTCGTTAAGATTCCCTGACCTGATCGGCAATAATATCAGTTACCACTGAGAATGAATTTCATGATGTTTTCAGAAGTATGCAGGATTCATCGTCTCTTCCTCATCAGCTGGTGGAGTTTATCTCCGCAAGAACCTTGAGTGACTCCCTTGATGTCCTCAAAGATCATCCTCAGTTGTTACAGGCTGAAGCCGAACACCTATTGAGTCAATGGGTGAGTGTTGAAACCGATCCAGAGCATCAATGGGCCTTAATGGAGCATCAGCAGCTGTTACGCCGTTGCCGTCTGGAAGGTGTGGACAGAGTATTGAGAGCCCATCTCGATCTCTTCCAGGAAGTGAACGATTTCTTCTTCGATCTGGAGGCAACGGTAACAGAACTTTCTGGTATCCATGGAGTGGATCATCGCTTCGAGCCCCTTTTGTCTATGTCTCAATGGGGTGATCATCTAGACTCTTTTGTGGGACGGATCACCAGCCGTTATCTGATTCGTCCTGCCCGCTATGCAGACCTGGATCATCTTGCAGGCATTGAAAAACAAGCCGTTCAACGCTTCCGTGAAACTGGCTATCCCACCTGGCGGAGGCTGAACCCATGCCCTGGGTCAAACTTTATGATCGCTTTCTGAATGGGCAGGTGTGGGTGGTACTTCCAGAGAGATCTGGAATTTTATACTCCCTGAATTTTCTTGAAATCAGTAGGGGTATTACAATTCCACAACATTTTCTTTTCTGGCTCCGAAAGGTGCAGAGGTTGAACCGCGATCTGATCCAGCCAGGATTGAAAGGAGCGCCCCCCTGCTTCGGCAAATTCACTGAGGCCTGGAAAACACTGAAGGCGGTAAAAAGCACAGAGAGGTTCCCATCCCTGAGGTTGATGGGGTATCAGTGCAAGTTGATCCATTCCCAGCTGCTGCAATTGCTCCGCCCAGGCTTGCAGTGTATCAGGATCCAGTAATGGCAGATCACAGGCCAATAACAAGATCCAATCTGGAGGATCTGGGCGGGTACTCAGAAGTTGGAGTCCCTGCAAAAATCCGTTCAACGGCCCCTGCCCTGGATGCATTTCCTGAATCAGATTCCACTCAAGATCCAGGATGGACTGATACTTTTCAGGCCAGGGAGTCAGGATCAAGACCTCATGGGTCACCTGCCCGGCAATTTCACAGACATGTTGCAAAAAAGTCCGACCATGAAGTGAGAGCAGAGCTTTGTCTTGCCCCATTCGAGAACTCTGGCCACCCGCTAAGATCAGAGCTGAGATTGAGGAATGCATAGGGATCAAGGGGTGGGTATGGGAACATTCGTCAAACCGGACAAAGCGGACTGCAGGTGGTGAAGCATCTTCAAAGCCTGACCACTGGCTAAAAGATTGCTTGCCGCTTCAATCCCTGCGGCCAC
This sequence comes from Synechococcaceae cyanobacterium SM2_3_1, assembly GCA_012030715.1. Lineage (GTDB taxonomy): Bacteria > Cyanobacteriota > Cyanobacteriia > Thermostichales > Thermostichaceae > JAAUUJ01. The sequence goes on from JAAUUJ010000007.1 coordinate 45,993, forward strand.
AGTCGAGCAATGGCCCAACCGTTGCAGATAATACCCGCTTGACCAGACAACACTACTGTACAGATCCTGAGACTTTCCCTGCAGCAGCCCCTGCATCTGAGTGATCAGTTGATTCAGATCTTGATAAGGAACTTCGCATCCCGCTAGACCATAGTCACGCGCTTTTCTGAAGACGCGGTTTCCACTCTCATTCAAGATCACGGTTCTTTCCCGCGGGAGGTCGCAGCTGCCCTCTAAACCTTTCACGGCGGTAAACTGCTGCAGTCCTCGCTGTGCAAATGCCTCCAAGACAATAGCTTCTGTGGGGGGATGAACATAGCCAAAGATCAGGTGAAATGGACCTTGATAGGGAGTCCAAACCAGTTCAAGTGTAGCCAGTGGGGGGGCGCTTGCCGATTTCATCGCGGTACTGCATCAACTGCTGAGCCTGGGGAAAGTGATCGGGGAGATAGAGAAATCCCAATACCTGTTTCCTTCGAGGATCGCCCCCACCTGCTCCCACGCCGATCGCCCCCGCCAGCTCACCCCCAACCCCTGCCAGATCTCCACCAACGGCACCCCGTATTTGGTGGGAGAGCGATCTGAACCATGCAAGAGGACCGGGAATCCTAGTGTTGCCAGGATCAGGGCCACCAACGGGGCAATTGGGGCGGTTCGGGAGCGTCCATCGTAGGGATGGCCAAAAATGATCAGGGGATGAGCCAGATTCAGATCAGGCAACCTGGGACCAAGCTCCGCATAGGCATCCAACATCCCAGCCATCTCACTTCCAGTCGGGCGCTTGATTCGATGGGCGATCAAAAAGGCACCAATTTGAGCAGGTGTGGCTTCCCCCAGTAACATCATGCGCAGGGCGGTTGCGGCTTCGGGACGGGATAGATTTCTACCTGTATGTTGACCACTGCCAATGGTTTTTAGCAGATCTCGAAAGGCTGTGCTCATGGCAACGGATCCAAGGTAAAGAGGAAAGCGTAATCTCAGCTTAAGAGGTGCGGACCTGAGGCATCGTAGAGGTTGCTACAAGCTCCAGAAAAGTAACCTGTCATACGATAGTAACGTTTACTTTCGCTTAGCCTATGCTCCAGTGTCAGTAGTTACCTTATGCGGCTGGAGCAATTGCAGGCCTTTCTGGCCGTCGTGCATTCTGGAAGTTTTCAACAGGCTGCCCAACAGTGTGGAGTGACCCAATCCACCATCAGCCGCCAGATCCAGGCCCTGGAGGATCTCTTGGGATCCCCGCTGATTCACCGTTCCACCCCGACCCGCCTGACCGTTGCTGGGGAATGCTTTCTGCCCCATGCCCAAAAAATTTGTCAGGAATGGCAAACGGCAACCGGGAAGGTTCTCGATCTAATGGCTGGCCGACAGCCGGAGCTCTGTGTGGCAGTGATCCATTCAGTATGTGCACGCTACCTGCCCCCCGTGCTACAGCAATTTTCTTTGCAATACCCTCAGGTGCAACTGCGAGTCACTGCTCTGGGAAGTGATCGGGCCACCAAGGTACTGCGGGATGGCCTGGTGGATCTGGCGATTGTGATGCACAACCGTTTCATGACTTCCTCGGCAGAACTGGTGGTGGATAAGTTATTCTCGGAACCCATTCAGGTGCTTCTCCCTGTTGCCCACCCCCTGGCGGCTTACACCCAGGTGCCCTGGCAGGAGCTAACCCGCTATCCTCAAGTGGTTTTTAAGGATGGCTATGGCATGCAACGGCTGGTACGGGATCAGTTTCGCCGTCTGGGTACAGAGATCAAGGCTGTTCTCGAACTTAATACCCTCGACGCCTTCCGCAGCATGGTGAAACAAGGGGAATGTATTGCCCTGCTGCCCCAATCTGCTCTGGAGGAGTGCCGCCGTGATCCTGAACTGACGGTGCGTTCCACTCAGGACCCAATTCTGACCCGAAATGTTGTTTTAGTTACCACTGCCGATCGCTTGCGGATTCCACCCGTCCAACATTTTCGTGAGCTGGCCATGACAATGGTGGGACAACAGCATACACAGAAGCGTGATCTGAATTTGCGAGCCTGAATTTGGGATCTTTGATGCTAATCATTGGTAATCAATAATACTCACAGTAGATCTCTGACCGCGACTTAAACACAACAGACCCATGCATTATCCGCATCAGGCAGGTGGAGCTTTCGCATGATCTCTTAAATTTTGTAACTCTGGCTACAAGATGGTCCGGGTGCTGTCCTTTAAGGTGACTCCTTAATGTTGCACGCTTGCAGCTACCTGCCGGATCCCGAGGACATTGGTCATGGCGAACAAGTTTGAACAGGTGAAAAGTGCCAAGGATGGATTGGCCGTTAAGAGTGAGATTGAGGACTTTGCCCGTATGGGCTGGGAAGCCCTGGATAAAGATGATCTGGAGCATCGCCTCAAGTGGATCGGCATCTTTTACCGCAAGAGTACACCTGGGAAGTTCATGTTGCGTCTGCGGTTGCCCAATGGCATTCTCAATAGCCACCAACTATACTTCCTGGCCAGTGTGATCCTTCCCAATGGAGAAGACGGAGTTGCTGATATTACCACCCGTCAGAATTTGCAGTTGCGGGGTCTGCAGTTTGGGGATCTGCCTGAGATCTTGAAGGGGATGGAACGAGTCGGACTGACTAGCGTGCAATCGGGGATGGATAATGTCCGCAATATCACGGGTTCTCCCCTGGCAGGAATTGATCCGACTGAAGTTCTAGATACTCGTGGACTGACGCGGATGGTGCAGGACATGATCACCAACTGTGGTCAGGGGAATTTTGATTTCAGTAATTTGCCACGCAAATTCAACATCGCGATTGCGGGCTGCCGTGATAACTCGGTCCATGCTGAGATCAACGATCTGGCCTTTGTCCCGGCGCTGCAGGAGGGGCAAATCGGCTTCAATGTGCTGGTGGGGGGCTTCTTTTCCGCCCGTCGCTGTGCCGAGACGGTGGCTCTCAATGCCTGGGTGAAGCCAGAGCAGGTGGTGGATCTCTGTCGAGCGGTACTCATGATCTACCGCGATCACGGTCTGCGTCTCAATCGGCAAAAGTCGAGATTGATGTGGCTGATCGAAGACTGGGGACTTGAGGTATTTCGGGCAGAGATCGAAAAACAATTCGGTCAACCCTTGAGTCCTGCGGCCCCACAAACAGAAGTCACTGAGGCAAAGCGAGATCTGGTGGGCATTTTTCCCCAGAAGCAGGCAGGTTTTCATGCGGTGGGATTGCATGTTCCGGTGGGTCGGCTCCGCCCCCAGGAGATGTTTGCACTGGCCCGTCTGGCGGATACCTATGGCAATGGAGAGATCCGGTTGACGGTGGAGCAGAATCTGATCCTTGCCAATATCCCCACTTCTCGTCTGCAAGACCTGCTCGCTGAATCCCTTTTGGAGCGTTTTTCTCCCCATCCCAGTTCACTCCGGCGAGGACTGGTGGCCTGTACCGGAAATCAGTTTTGCAACTTTGCCCTGATCGAAACCAAGAATCGTGCCCTGGCCCTGATGGAAGCGCTGGAAGCCGAGCTGGAGATCTCCCAAACAGTGCGGATCCACTGGACGGGCTGTCCCAATTCCTGTGGTCAACCGCAGGTGGCTGAGATCGGGCTCATGGGAACTACGGTGCGCAAGGATGGTCAATCTGTGGAGGCGGTGGATATCTACATGGGGGGAGAAGTGGGCAAAGACGCCAAGCTAGGCACTCGCGTCCTGCAGGGGATCCCCTGTGCAGATCTAAAATCGGTATTGCGGGAGTTGTTAATTGAGCATTTTGGAGCTCGCTCCAGAGCCTACGAAGCCCCTGCCTTACTTTGGGACGGGCGGCACTGGTAGTTGCCCTGCTCTGCTGGGGATTCCTAAAAGAGCCGAAGGGATCCTTTGCCGAATTTCATGAAGGGGAAGAAGAGACGGTGGGTGCTGAAGTTCTGGTGGAATTAAAGTCGGTAAGCTAAGCGACCCCTGCTGCTGGTAGAGCCTGCATCCGCCTCTGGCAGCGTGAACCTTTCTTAATTATTGGCGTAGAAACAAAACCATGGAAGCGATCAAAACCCTATGCCCCTACTGTGGAGTCGGCTGTGGACTGGAGGTAAATCCTCCGGCTCAGGCGGGTAAGGCAACGCATCGAGACAGCGAGGGGACTCCCATCTGGAAAGTACGGGGGGATCGGCAACACCCCTCCAGTCAGGGGATGGTCTGTGTGAAAGGGGCCACGGTGGCAGAGAGCTTGCACAAAGATCGGTTACGCTACCCCATGCTCCGCCACTCCTTAACTGAACCCTTTCAACGGGTCACCTGGGAGGAAGCATACAGCCACATGGTTCGCCGCCTGCAGACTGTGCAAGCAGAGTTTGGGGCCGATGGCATCTGTATGTATGGATCGGGGCAGTTTCAGACGGAAGACTATTATGTAGCCCAGAAACTAATGAAAGGCTGCCTGGGAACCAACAACTTTGATGCCAACTCCCGTCTCTGTATGGCCTCGGCGGTGGCAGGGTATATCCAGAGCTTTGGATCCGATGGTCCTCCCTGCTGCTACGCAGATCTAGAAAAGACCGACTGTGCTTTTTTGATCGGCACGAATACTGCAGAGTGTCATCCCATCGTCTTTAACCGCCTGGAGAAATACCACCGTCAGCATCCCCATGTGAAATTAATTGTGGTGGATCCACGCCGCACCCCCACGGCAGAAGCCGCCGATCTGCACCTGGCCATTCGTCCCGGCACCGATATTGATCTGCTCAATGGCATCGCCTACCTGTTATTGAAGTGGGAATACTACGATCCAGAGTTTATTGAAGACTGCACCTCTGGTCTGCCTGCTTATATGGAGGTGATCCAGCATTATCCCCCAGAACATGTGGCGGAGCGGTGTGGTATTTCGGTCACGGATCTGAAGACAGCAGCTCGCTATTGGGGGCAGTCGCGGCGCGTGCTTTCCCTCTGGTCGATGGGGCTAAACCAATATGCGGAAGGGACTGCCAAAGTTAGAAGTCTGATCAACCTGCACCTGTTAACCGGACAGATCGGGCGACCCGGGAGTGGACCGTTTTCCCTGACGGGGCAGCCCAATGCCATGGGGGGACGGGAGGCAGGTGGGCTGGCTCATATTTTGCCCGGGTATCGTCTGGTTAAGAATCCCCACCACCGTGCCGAAGTGGAGCAATTGTGGAAACTACCTGCTGGGCGGATCTCCTCGCAACCAGGGAAAATGGCCTGGGATATCATTCGCAGCCTGGAGGCTACTGAGGTGGGTTGTCTCTGGGTAGCCTGTACGAACCCTGTGGTCAGCTTTCCAGATCTGGAACGCACCAAGCAAGCGCTGCGCCGCTCTCCATTCACCATTTACCAGGAGGCTTATCTTCCCACTGAGATGACAGAGTTTGCTCATGTGCTGTTGCCTGCAGCCCAATGGAGTGAAAAGTCTGGGACCATGACCAATTCCGAGCGGGTGGTCACCTACTGCCCTGCCTTTCGTGATCCTCCTGGACAGGCGAAACCCGACTGGCAGATCTTTGCCGAAGTTGGATGCAGACTGGGATTTGCCGAGTATTTCCCCTTTCAAACCGCCGCCGAAGTCTATGCTGAATTTGTACAGCTGACCGCCGATCGTCCCTGTGAGATGACCGGGCTCAGCCATGCCCGCCTGCAGGGGGAAGGGCCGATCCAATGGCCCTGTCGAGCCTCCGGCGAATTAAAACCTGGGGAACCTCAACGTCTTTATGCGAATTACATTTTCCACACTCCTGATGGACGAGCTCGCTTTGGGGCTTTTCATTCCCAGGGGTTAGCAGAACCTCCCGATCCTAGCTATCCTTTTGTCATGACGAATGGTCGCCTTTACGGTCACTGGCACACCCAGAGCCGCACAGGACGGATCTCAAAAATCCGCAAAATGCATCCCGAACCTTTTCTGGAGATCCACCCCCGTGATGCAGAGTCACTCGGCCTTCAACCTGATGCTCTGGTGGAGATCCGCTCACGGCGTGGTCAGGTGCGACTGCCTGTACGGATCACGCGCCATATCCCTGCGGGCACGGTCTTTGCCCCCATGCATTGGGGATCGCTGTGGGCAGAAGGAGCAGAAGTGAATGGATTGACTCATGCCACAGTTTGTCCTCACTCTCAACAGCCAGAATTAAAAGCTTGTGCCGTTCAGATCATCCCGGTTACAAACTTATGTGAGCATCAACTGGAGCCAGAGATTCTCATCACCTCCGAGGGATCGCAGATCCCCACTTCCTATCAGAAAGCTGTAGGGATTGCTGATGTCTTATTTTCAATTTGAAGCTGATTTTGTCGATTCCCTCCGCTGTATTCCCATGCGGGTGCGCTACAAGCTGGATACCTCTGGGATCAAACTAAAACTGCACCACTGGCATCAACTCACACAGACAGAGCGGCAACAATTGGTGGATCTCCCCTGTGACTCTAAGGCAGAAATTCTAGATTATCGGGATACTCTTCAGGCCCTGGTGGTGAGTTATTGTGGATCTCCTGCTCCGGGTTTACCGGTCGAACCCCATCCTGCCTGGCTGGATCCAACCCGGATCCCTGACTCTGTTCAGACAAAAGCCAAAGCAGCTGGAGTTGCTCTCCCTCTTGAGCAGTGGGCCAACCTGAGTCCCCTGCAGCGATTTGCTCTGATCAAATTGAGCCGATCCGGTCACGAGAATCGGAATTTTGTTCCTGCTTTGCGGGAGTTCTGTGGGTAGAACCCAACTTGAATAGTTATGATGAACTGGTACCGATGTTGAAGCCAGTCCTATGACATCCCTGAGTCCTTCCCCCTGGCTATCAGATGTTGAATATCCTGAATCGGATGGCTTACCCATGGCGGAAAGTGATGCTGCGCGTGAGTCACTGATCTATGGGGTCGCGGCCCTGAGCTTATATTTCTCGGCGAATCCAGAGGTATATGTCTCAGGGAATCTGTTCATTTATTTTGAGCAGGGAAATCCCAAAGCCGTGGTAGCACCCGATGTCTTTGTGGTTTTCGGGGTGGGCAATCAGCAGCGACGAGTCTACAAAACCTGGGAAGAAGGGGATCGGATCCCTGATTTTGTTCTGGAAATCACCTCTAAAAGCACCGCCAGTGAAGATCAGGGCACCAAAAAAAGGCCTTTACGCCTACCTGGGGGTGCAGGAGTATTTTCAATACGATCCAACTGGAGAATATCTTGAGCCGGGGTTAAAGGGGTTCACTCTTGATCAGGGTAACTATTTTCCTCTGGAGTCAGAAGACCTCTCCACCGGCAGCTTGCAGATCTGGAGTTCCGTCTTAGGACTGTATTTGCGTCTGGAAGAGGATCAGTTCCGCTTTTGGGATGCAGCTCGCCAACAGCCTCTACTGACCTACAAGGAAATGGATCGATCCAGGCAGATGGAGTCTCTACGAGCAGAACAGGAGCATCAGAGGGCAGAACAGGAATACCAGAGGGCAGAACAGGAATACCAGAGGGCAGAGAAATTGGCAGCACAGCTCAGAGCCCTCGGGATCAATCCAGACTCTATCTGATCCAGGGAGTAAACCATACGGCATGATTTCTCCCATCTGAGGACTCAGTTCTCATGCCAAGGAGTCAATGGCTGCATTGTTCATTTCCATCTCCGCCTGAGTCAGATAGCCATCGACAAGGGCTTGATCCACAATGGCTTACACTTCGGTAAAGTTCATCAGCTTCTCAACCTCCCTATTGACTGCGTTCCCAGAGACGGTTGATCTCCTTGATCAGATCTGGATCAGGAGGGGAAAAGATCTGCACTCCCGGCTCAACTTCTACACCTGTAATGCCCTGGCTCCAGGGGCTATTGGGTACAGTGGCAGGATCCACTTCTGGGTGGGTGGGACGGAACCCATGTTGGACAAACACCGCTTGCTGTGCTGGGGCGAGCAGGAAATCAAGAAACTCACGGGCAGCGTCCGCCTCGGCCTCACTGACCTCTCGACGCATAATGGCAGCAGTGGAAGTGGTTTCAATGGTGGGATCCAGATAATAAATCTGGTAAGACTTGCTCTGAGATGTCGCAGCCTGTTGCCAGCGCCAGAGGGCAATACTTTCATAAACCGTGGCAACATCAGCATCATTGGGACCCCGGGCAATAAATTCCCGCAAGAGAATGTCGGTGGATCGAGGAGGTAGGTACACCGATCGTTTCATCAAAGCGATCAGGGCCTCAATGGAATTAACATTGATCTCTGTGGCAGAAGGGAGACGCGGCAGATCTAGGGCATGGGTAGCTGCCAGAGCTAGCGTTAGTTGACCACTATTCGAGCGGGTGGGATCTGTGATCACAAAATCGAAGCTGCCCCATTCTTTCTCCCCAATCGCTCCCCAGCGTCCTGTACTCATGGCCTCAACCAGCCGATCCCAGTCAAAGCGATCATCTGGAAACAGCGCTTCCCCCCGTTCTGGCCAGCTAATCCCCACCAGGATCGTGCTCACAATCGGCTCGGGTGGCAAATAAAAGGGATCTCCCCCCACCTGCACCTGCCAGCGATCCTGTAAGTCCTGGAGCAACCGACCATTGGCGGGAATTAACACGGTGGGATCTAGATCCTGCTGGTCATCCAGATAGGCATTCACCATCTCTCGCGATCCTCGAAGACTGGAGCTGGA
>JAAUUJ010000085.1 GCA_012030715.1 Synechococcaceae cyanobacterium SM2_3_1
ACCATGTGAGTGGCCTGATGCAGTTTGAACGGGCCTGGCAAACGGGGGGACGTTACATCTACAGAACTGGAGAGATCTACAGGCGGGTAAGGGGCTGGACTGGGGATCCGGCTGCCTATTGCCTATCCCTGGTGCCGACTCAACTGCAACGGTTAGTGCCTCATCCTCAGATCTGTGACTGGCTAAGTCGTTTTCGCCTAATCCTGGTGGGGGGTGGACCGACATGGTCAGCATTACTCGACCAGGCTCAGCACTTAGGCCTCCCCCTGGCCCCCACCTATGGCATGACCGAGACCGCAGGCCAGATCGCCACCCTATCGCCGCAACGATTTTTGCAGGGAATGCAGGGGTGTGGTCCCGTGTTACCCCACGCCTCGATCGCCATCCTTGACCCTCAGGGAACCCAGATGCCTCAGGGGTCGACGGGTCGGATCGGGGTGCGATCCCTATCCCTGGCTCTGGGCTATTACCCCCACCGCTGGCCTGCTGATCATCTCTGGATCAGTGGCGATATGGGTTATCTGAACGCAGCCGGAGAGCTCTATGTTGTGGGCCGGGAGCAGGATCTGATCATTTCTGGGGGAGAAAAGATCTGGGCCCCCGAAGTGGCGGAGGTCTTGCTTGCCACTGGCCTGGTCTCTGATGTTTGTGTGCTGGGGTTTATCTCATCCTGAGTGGGGGGAGGAGGTGGCAGCGGTGGTAGTCCCTACGGATCCCTCGCTGGACCCAACCCAACTGGAGGCTTCCCTGAGATCTTCTCTTGTGACGTACAAGCTCCCCAAACGCTGGTTGTTTTTACAAGAAATCCCCCGCAATCCGCAGGGGAAAGTGAGTCGTCTGGAGCTACAACAGGCTTTTTTTGAGGATCTCAACGGGTATTCACGTTGATCCAGGTATTGAACTCAGACACACGTGTATAGACTCCGGGAAAGCGAGGCCGCCCACACCCGATACCAAAGCTGGTGATACCCGCCTGCTTCAACTGGCCATTGACACGCACCACCAGAGGCCCGCCACTATCCCCCTGGCAGGAATCTGTAAATAATGCTCCTGCGCAGATCATGTTGTCGGTAATCAGGTTGTTGCCCCGGTAAGCACGGCTACAGGCACTGTTGGACTGGATCGTTACCTCGGCTTGCTGCAGCTGAGTAGGGAAGCGAGATCCAAAGGCCGGGAAGATCAGATTTCCCCATCCCAGAATCGTGGCGGATAGATTGGCTAGATCGCCATCACGGGGTTGAGCTGTGGCAAGTGTGGGCAAAGCCACGGGACGACTCAGCCGCAACAGGGCAATATCAGAGTCACTGGTGAGATCGTTGTAATTGGGGTTGACGATCACTTCCGCAACAGGGATGCGATTTCCGCCACGAGTTAGATCATTGGTCCCCACCAACACGTCTAATGCGGAGGGGGCCGTGACCGTGTTAAACCGAGGATCTACCAGACAATGGGCTGCGGTTAAGACATAATCAGCTTCGATTAGAGTCCCGCCACAGAACTGAGCTTGAAAATTATCCTGAACATCAGCCTGCAAGAGACCCACTATCCAGGGCCAGGCCGCAGGAGCAGCAGTTTCTCCCCCTACGATCAATTCGGTTTCTTCGGAACCTGAAATTTCAGGAGCAAGACTGGCTGTAGGGACAGCAGAGGAACAGCCTGCCAGAAGGGTAATCAGAAATGCCGGAAGGAGTGGAAATCGCATGGCAGTAAAGGTGAAGTTAGCAAGACATGTTGGATCCTACCACTTGAAATTGTAGACACCCTGTATAGGGGGAAACACAGGGTTAACTGGAGGTAAATAGATTGTGGACCGCCGTGATATTTTTACTGCCGAGGCCCTGAACGATGGCCTGTTGATAGAGCTGATGAATTGCCCTGAGGGTCGGGGTCAGGGTGGTGATCTTCTGGGCTGTATGCAGGGCATAGCGCATGTCTTTGGCCACCAGTTCAATGGGGAAAACCAGAAAAGTTGATTGCCGAACGATTGATACAACCTCGATAGTATGTGTGCGCCAACGATCTATTCCGGTTTTGTATCCCTCCTTAAGTCAGAGTGATCCATCGTGGGGGAAGGTTTGAATGCAGGATTGTGAAATCTTTGATAATACGAGACGGTGGTTTTGATCCATTCAGACTGGAGATGTGGATCAGTGATCTGGGGGGCCGGAATCATGCGCCAAAATTCTGAAGTAGAGGCAGATGCTCCTGGTTCCAGGGTGAATAATGGACTCACATGTTCCAGCTCAATATACCGTTGGCTAGTGTAGATCTCGGTGCTTCCCTCTCCCTCCGGATAGATTGCATCTTGATCCGCCCGATAGAAGAGAAAAAACACCTGCTCCCCAACCCAGTAGGCTAACCAACCCTGATCAGGCAGGGAAAACAGCTTCGATTCTACTTCTGAATTGGAGTGATCCAGCCAGTAGAGATCATCGATTTTTTCATAGTTGAAATCTTCCGGTAGGGTTGCTTGTGGATCTGATGGAGAAGGGGACATCCAAAATTGCGCATGATCTGATGCAGGCAGAATCACCTCACCGCCAGGAATTACCTGCAACACCATCCAGACACCCCAACTCACCCGATCACTGCTGGTGTTGGTCATGATGTACTCCAGATTGATCCCATGGGTTACCAACTGAATCCTGCGATCCAGCGATACTCCCGCCGCCCGACTGGGCTGTCCCTGCAACCATATCCTTGTCGGAGACTCGATCACAGCATGACAGGGGGCAACATCCAGATGAAAGTCCGGAGGCCACCCTTGCCAGCGTGATTGAGGGGCAACCCAGAGCTTGGATCCACCAAAGTTATTCCAGTAGTCTTCGGTGGCCTGACGTCGATCAGCGGATTTGCCCAGGAAATAGGGATCTTGCCAGATGATGTTGGGGTGATCCGTGAGAGAAAACTGCATCAAACGGGCAATCTCTGGGACCACCGTGAGAGTCACCTCGGCATTGTGCAGCCGCAAAGATCCAGCCCAACCCTGGTAGGTCAGCGCCTCAATAAGCTGGGACTCAAAGGCCGATCCACATAAAAGCATAACGACCAATCCCAGGACAACCTGAGCGATCCGCTTCCATAAACCGTAGGAAGGATTAATCCACCACCTCAGCTTCCACTGGCGCAGGCACTTCATCGATTACCACCACCTCATAGCGATCCAAACCTCTAGGGATGGCAAATTTGTGATTGACATTCAGAAAGCCTGCAATGGTGGTTTCTTCTCCGATGGCGCTATCCGGTAAGGATCCTAAATACCGACTCAGCCCAGAACGGTAGACCACCTTCAACACGGTTCCTTGAGGAAGCGGCACCTGCTCAATTTCATAAATGGGATGCGTTCGATCCGCCATGTTGATCACAATGTGACGACGCAGATCGGTGGCAGGATTCCAGTATTCAAAGGTGATGATCTTGTTGACATTGTCTAACCACTTTTCATTGTGGAAGTGCTGGTTGTACCAGGCGTGGTAGGGATCATGAGCGATCAGAGACCGGAAATCAACAATGGCCTGATGAAATCGGGCGATTCCAGGATTGCTGAGGTTTTCCCAGATCACCGGACCATTGGTGGCCAGATTCCCCCCCTGTAACGTGAAGACCTGAGCCGCATCGATGTAGTAGCTGCCTGCCCCCATCTTGAGCGCCGTAAAGGTCATGATCTTGCCTTCCGAATGCTCAGGGCCTGCGGCCAGACCTTCTACAGGATACTTGCCGTGAATGTCGTCAGGATCACGAATGTTATTGATGTCATCCGGCCTCCAGCCATGCACATCCAGCCAGCGCCAGGGATTGCGCAGGTATTCCGCGATCTGAAAGAGGGAATACTCATCTGGATTTTTGCGGGCAATTTTGGAGAGACGAGCATTGAAATCATCGGTGTAGCCCACCGCCAGACCAGAGCCCCGCTTGCCGTTCCCCAGCGTGTAGGCAGGAGAGATCACGCGGTCATCAAAGGAGGAATACATTTCGCCAATCGCCTGAAAACTGGGATCCCGCAGCAGCATATCCCAGGCCAGATCTCGAACCAGGCTTTCTCCTCCCGGTTCCCAACTCACCCCATCCACATTGTCCATGCGCACCCCTTCATAGCCCTCGTAAAAGAACTTGATCAGGGCCTCACGAATTAAGAGCCGAAAACCAGGATTATCAAACTTGGGTCGCAGGGTTCCCCATTCCGTACCCCGGTACGACAAAAAGCCCTGGCCGGATAACCCCATCAACACTTCCGGGTAGAAGCGCCCCCCAGCATAGGGTTGAGCATTATGGGCAAAGACAAAATCAACAACCGCACTCAAGCCCACCTGATTAAAGGCTCTCAACATCTGGCGATACTCACCGGGCGTGCCCTGATCCGATTGGCCTGCGGTCAAGTATTGCCGCACCAGATACCAGTAGCGCCAGTCCGGCACATTTTCGTAAGGCTGTCGTTGATCCGCGTGGGTTTCGGTGGCGACATTGGGGTAAAACTGCACAGCACTGTACCCTTGATCGCGGATATGCTGCGGAACATTGCACTCTCTGACGAACAGGTACGTTTCATTCACATGGGCTGATCCAGGGCTGCCGTAATAGGAAGACTGGGGATTCTGGCAGATGAAGTGGGAGACATAGGTGGTCAGATCAGTGGTCAGGGCAACGTAGGCGGTTTCCCCAATGTTGGTGCGATAGGGCAAATTTTCTGGATCAAGCTCACCCCGGTTCAGGTCCTCAGGAGGGAACCAGAACACTGACAAAGGCATGATCTGTTCATTCCCCAGGGGTCGCTGCATCTTTTCTCGAGGGGTCCCTGCAATAAAGCGGTGGTAGAAAACCGCAGAAGATACCAGGTTTGAGGCAGGATCGGTCACTAAATAAAACTTGCCACCTCCAGCACCCCGCACCAGCGCATAGTATTGCAGATGATAGCCCTCAGGATCGGGGGGAAGGATGGTGTAGCGAGCGTAAGGATTATCCGGATCCACCTGCAGCTTGAAGCGATCCTCGGGATAAGTCCATTGGTTAAAGTCTCCCGTGATCCACAGATCGGTGTGGGGATCATCGGTAACGGTTCGCACAATCACCCGTCCATCTGCCAATAAATATTGACCCAGTTGGGGCACCACATGCAGCAAATCCGGGTGACGGGGAATCCCTAAATTAACTGCTAATGTACGGCGGCGATCATGAAACCCAGGCGATAAAGTAATATCCTTACGCGATTGTGGTTGGTAAAGAGGGGCATAGTTGACGATCGTGTCTTCGTTCTGGGCAAGAATAGTGGATTGATCAAAGCTAACCGGAGTTCGCTCTTGCAGCGCAGTCACATACTCAGTAAAGCCCGAATTCACCACCGTCGAGGCCATCGCCGGAAGCGAGTTAAGTATTTGGACCAGCGCAATGATACTTAAACAATAGATCCCATTTCGGAAACAAGCCCAAAGGCGCAGGGCAATAGAACTCAAAAATAATCGCTGAGAGGCACTTTTCAATAAGGATTGAGAAGAGCGTAGGGATGAGAAAAAGTTCAACATCGAGGACTTTATGCTTTCTATGCTATGGGTGTAGGGTTTCGTAACAATGACCACCAATTGGAGATTATCACCAGTCGTGATCTCCCTGCACACTTGCCATGATCGATCCTGAGCAGGGAGCAAGTCATGGCTCTAACGTTTCTGGGCGTGGATATGCTCCGTCTTTTACAGCCTCCGCCGCTCTGAGTAAACCAGAAAGCAGGCGAAACTTAACAATCTAGAGGAGCAATCCTCTGTCAACCTACAATAAAGAGCGCTTCTCTGCTTTTTTAGCGGCAGGAGCTAGTGATTACGGAGTCAAGTAACTTGCAGGTGAGGTTGACCAATCTGAAAACCGCTGCTCCCCTGACTGCCACACAGGAATCGGAGTTAGAGCCTCAGGCTCCCCGTTCTCGCCGTCAGCTATGGATGGCTGCGATCAAACCCCCGATGTACAGTGTGGCGATCATGCCCATCTGGGTTGGGTCAATGATGGCCTTTGCCAGATCGGGTCAGATCCGCCCCTACCTCTTCGGTATGTTTCTGCTGTCTGCCATCTTGATCCTGGCCTGGGCCAATATCAGCAATGATGTCTTTGATGCGGAAACGGGGGTAGACGAACACAAGTATCATTCCCTGGTAAATCTGACGGGCCGCAAAACGCTGGTGTTCTGGGTGGGCAATGGCTTTCTGCTGGCTGGACTCCTGGGGATTGTCTGGATTACCTGGATCCAAAAGGATCTGACAGTGCTGTTTCTGATCCTGGCCGCCTGTGGGATGGGCTATCTCTATCAAGGGCCACCCTTTCGGCTGGGGTATCAGGGTCTGGGGGAACTTCTCTGTTTTATTGCCTTCGGACCGTTGGCGGTTTCTGCTGCCTACTACAGTCAAATGCAGAGCTGGTCCTGGATGACCTTACCCTCTGCCATTCTTCTCGGCCTGATCACCAGTCTGATCCTGTTCTGCTCGCACTTTCACCAGATTGAGGATGACCGAGCTGTAGGCAAACTCTCGCCAGTGGTACGTCTGGGAACCGCCCGAGCCGCCGGACTGATACCCTGGATCTGTGGTTCTTTATTTGGCATGACTATACTGTTTATGGGCTTAGGCTGGTTACCCTGGGCAGGGTTGTTGTGTTTTGTCAGTCTTCCCTGGGCTTATCAGCTATCCCAACTACTGATTCACGATCATGATCAGCCCCAACGGATCCAGGATTCAAAATTTATTGCCGTCAAAGTGCATTTTTGGTTTAGTCTTCTCCTCGGTGCGGGCTATGCAATAGCAGGGGTGATGGGTGCATGAGTTTTCGCTTTCAAGGACGGGTCGAATTTCGCGATACCGATGCGGCTGGGGTGGTGTATTTTGCCAATGTTCTCAGTTACTGCCACCTGGCCTATGAGGCGTCTCTAGAGGCTGCCGGAATTTCTCTACGGGACTATTTCACGCAGCCCGAAATGGCAGTACCAATTGTCAAGGCTGAAGTTGAGTACTTTCGCCCCCTGCATTGCGGGAATCTTTATCTGGTGGATCTGACCCCACAGCTGCTCTCGGCCCATAAGTTTCAGATCGACTACCAGCTGATCCGCGAAGATAAACAAGAAAAGCTAGCCGCCCAGGCCTTAACCCAGCATATTTGCATTGATACTGATAGCCGCCAACGGATCCCGGTCCCCGAACCCCTACGGATCTGGTTGGATCAGTGGAGTGCCCCTGTTCCGAGGATGTGATGCTCATCACCTGGCTGCTGACCGCCATTGTCACCTTTACGGTTGCCTATCTTTTCAATCGACTGTTCCCCACAGACTATGGCTGGTTTATGCGCTTACGCCGACCTGCCTGGTTAACCTTTGAGCGAGCCATCCCATTCATCTGGATCAGTATTTTTCTCTGCGGCCTTACTTCTGCCTCACTGGTGTGGATGCAGGCACCGGGAACACGAGAGACCTGGGTACGAATGCTGGGGTATGTCGTTGTCGAGCTGGCGATCCTGGCTTATATGCCGCTGCTGTGTGGATGGCGAAGTTTGCGGGTGGGGGCGATCGCGGGGGCGACGGGATGGGTCCTGGGGTGTTTACTCTGTCTCTGGATCTGGCCTGTTTCTCGGACGGCGGGTCTCTTGTTGTTGCCCTATCTGCTGTGGAGCCCTGTGGGGATCTATGTCACCTGGGATATGATCCGGCTGAATCCGACTGAGGCTTAGATCCCTTTCATGAGTGGACGTCATGTGCTGCATGTGGTTGGCATGGGTCCAGAGGGGCTGGAAGGACTGGGGCGGGAAGCACGGCAGCAGATTGATCAGGTGCAGATGATTGCGGGTGCAGCAGGGCATTTAGTGCATGTGCAGCATTTACCTGTGCAGAGTTTGGTCTTACAGGGACCCCTCTCAACCTGGTTTTCTCCCCTGCGATTGGCTCTCCAACAGCAATCTCTAGTTCTCCTCACCAGCGGTGATCCGCTTTTTTTTGGCCTGGGTCGGCTATTGCGAGAGGTCTTTGACCCTGAGGAGCTGATGTTTTATCCCCATGTCAGTTCTGTGCAGCTGGCGTTCAGCCGTGTCAAGCTCCCCTGGCAACATGCCGCTGTGATCAGTGTTCACGGTCGTTCTCTCGAACCTTTGCTACAAGCACTGAAGCGCAACCACTCTCCGATTGCGGTATTGACCGATCTCCAGCTGACACCTGCGGTGATTGCCAGAGTACTGCTTAATCTCCGCTTACCAACGGTGTATCGTCTCTGGGTCTGTTCCAGGTTGGGATCTCCTGAAGAGGAGGTGAACTGTTTATTCCCTCAAGAGGCCTGTCGTCAGCAGTTTGCGGATCCGAACGTCGTCATTCTGGAGCAGGTTGCATCTGAACCGGAACTTGCCACGTTGCCAATTTTAGGACTTGCCGATCACGTCTTTCATACGTTTGCGGATCAACCTGGTCTGATCACCAAGCAAGAGGTACGGGGATTAACTATTGCCTTGCTGCAGTTGCAACCTCAGGGGGTGATCTGGGATGTGGGGGCGGGCACTGGATCGGTTTCTATTGAAATTGCCCGGCTTTTACCTCAAGTTCAGGTGTATGCCATCGAAAAAAATGCGGCTGGCATCGAACTGATCCGCAAGAACTGCCAGCGATTTCAGGTAGAAAATGTTCATCTAATCGCGGGAGAGGCTCCAGAGGTGCTGAGAGATCTACCTCATCCCAATCGAATTCTGCTTGGGGGCGGGGGAAAGGGTATTCAAGCGATTCTGGAGGTTGCGATTCAGCGCCTATTACCCTCAGGTCGGATCGTGGGGAATTTCGCGGCCTTAGAAGCCTGTTTGAATGCGCAATCTTTTCTCAAGGATCGGGGTTGGTCTGTGCAATTGCTTCAGGTTAGTCTGGCACGTTCAGTGGGCATTGCTGATTCAACCCGCTTTTCTCCCCTCAACCCTGTGATCCAGTTAATCGCCGAGAGATGATCGTATTGCTCAACCCCCGATCTGCGACATGGTGCGGCTATACATCCCATTCACACCCTTTTCTCGCTCTTTGTAGTTAATCTCTGGCTTTAGATCCAGAAGGTGTTGGACTTTTGCTTGAATCGAGTCAAAAGGAAGACCTGATCGTAAATCCTGCTTGAGGTTGATCTGTCCAGTTTCATTCAACAGGCAGGGGCGTAGCCAGCCATCGGCAGAAAGGCGCACACGGTTGCACCGATCACAGAAACACTCTGACATTTGACTGATAAAACCCAGCGTTCCTTTAGCTCCAGGAATTTGGAAAACATCTGCAGGTCCGTTTCCCTTGACCGTCCCTTCGGTGAGCCCAAACTTAGTGCGGATCCGGTGACGCAGCATCTCAGAGTCGATCCACCCCTTATCCAGAAAGAGAGACTCGTTGCCGATGGGCATAAATTCAATAAAGCGCACATGCCAGTTTCGCTCGATGGTCAGGGCCGCCATGGCTTCAACCTCATGATCATTCATGCCGGGAATCACAACCACATTCAGTTTTAGGGGATCAAACCCCACATGATGGGCTGCCTGGATCCCCTCCCACACCCGCTGCCACCAATCCCGACCTGTAATCTGCCTGAAGGTTTCGGTCTGGAGAGAATCAAGACTGATATTGATCCGCCTCAAACCCGCGTTGTAGAGGGAGTGTGCCTTTTGGGCCAGGTTATAGCCGTTGGTGGTCATGGCCACATCCTCTACCCCGTTGAGCTGGCAGATCGACCTGGTGAGATCAAGAATGTCGGGACGCAGCAGCGGTTCTCCCCCTGTTAAACGAAAACGATTGATCTCTAGAGGCAAAAATACTTCAGTGAGTAAAGTCATGATCTCATCGGCACTCAACCAGTCCTGTTGGGCTAACCAAATCATCTCCTCAGCTTCCGGCATACAGTACTGACAACGGAAGTTACAGCGGTCAATGAGGCTGATACGCAGGTAGTTGATCGCAGGCATAAACGACAGTAGCGAGCCAGCACTGGGGGTCATGAGTTCTACTCACTTTAATTCATGTTTCTGGTGAATGGGGAAATTGGCTCTCCCGCATCTTGACCGCACGAGCAGGCTCACTATGAAATGGATCACAAAGTCAACGACTATCAAAACAAACGTCTTGATCCACATTTTCTGTTGCTGATCCTCGCAATCTTTCAGGAATGATATGTCTTGACTCCTTGAAAACATAAACTTTAGCTTATGCAATAATATATAGAATTATGGATCTATGACTTCTCACCCTGTAGAGCTTCGATCTCATCTCACTAAATGGCTAGAGTACTTTCAGCAACATTCTGTAGGCAGTGATCCGATTGCGTGGGATACCGATGATGCTCTTACTGAGGTAGATCGAGAACGCATCTCCCGCTCCATTGCTACTTTTCAGCTAGGGGAAAGCTCAGAAGGAAAAGGGTTAATGAAAGCAGCTCAAAGCCTTGCGGAGCAATACAGTGTCTCGGAGCTAGTAGAAATCACCAGACTCTTTATTAAAGAAGAACAACACCATGCTTCTCTACTTAAGCGGTATATGGATCGTCATGAGATGCCTATACTCAAGAAAGAATTCTCTGACAAGCTTTTTAGAAAGTTACGGAAAGGCGTTGGCCTTGCTCAAATAATCAGTGTACTGATTTCTGCTGAGATCATTGCCCTGGTGTACTATCAGGCGTTGCGAGACTGCACAGACTCATGCTTACTCAAATCCATTTGCCAGAAAATTCTTGAGGATGAATTGTCTCATGTAGAGTATGAATCTAAATTGTTAGCCTGCCTTCGGAGTCGATATCCCTGGCCGATCAGACTCTTGGTGAGAACTGCTCATGAGATCTTTTTTGGGGGCACTGTGATTCTGGTTTATCGAGATCATCGCTCTGTGCTCTTGCAGGGCGGATATAACCTTGTGCGCTTCTGGCAAGTCTGCTGGCAGGTGTTTTCCCGGTATTTTAATCGCAAGCAGCAGGATGCCTGGACATGTCAGGTGCTGAATTCACTGCAGGGATCTTGAGCTTATCTGGGATCAGGATATTGCTCTAGCTTCAGAAAAGGAGGAAGGAGAATATTAGTCCCATCATCCAATGGGTGTAGAGTAGCCTGGTACCGTCAACATCTGGGCAGAGTTTATGAGCAATCACTTTCAAGATTGGCATCTGTGGAGCAGGTTTCGCGAAGCCCAGAAGGAGCAGATCCTGGCAGCAGGTGAGGTGGCTCACGTGGCTCTCAGAGTTCGCTATATCGATGAAGGTGAGGCAGAAAAAGGTACAGTTTTACTCCTGCATGGCATTCCCACCTGGGGCTATCTCTACCATGCGGTCATCCCTTCACTGGTAGAGACTGGCTACCGGGTGCTGGCACCTGATTTTTTGGGTCATGGCTGGTCGGATCGGCGGGATTGCTTTGATCGCTCCTTCCAGGATCAGGCTCAGATGATCATTGCGCTGTTACGAAGCCTGAATATCCAGACAGTCAATGTAGTAGGGCATGACACGGGTGGGGCAGTGGCACTGATCCTGGCCATTGAACATCAACAGCTTCTCAACCGCCTGATCATCACCAATGCTGTCTGTTATGACCGCTTTGACGATGACATGCTGGACTTTGGCCATCCCCTTCGCTGGAAGCCGCGCCCTGTTGCCGATCTGGTGGCCGCCCTTGAGGAAAGCTTGTCTGCAGGACTGGCCAATCAAGAGCGTCTCACCCCTGCATTTCGGGAGGGGATGATTGCGCCCTGGGCGGATGAAGAAGGAAAACTAAGTTTGCTGCGCAATGCTTCAGCTCTCAACGCCAATCAGACCATGGCCCTGGTGGATCGGCATGGCACAATTACAGCCCCCACCATGGTTCTCTGGGGAAGGCAAGATCCCTGGCAAAAGGTGGAGGATGGCAGGCAACTGGCCAGTGAGATCCCGGGCGCGGTGTTCAAAGAACTGGTAGGCGTCTCCCATTGGCTACAACAGGATAACCCAGAGTTGTTTATTGCAGCTGTACTGGAGTTTCTTTGGCCATGAATTTGTGATCCAAATCAATTTCCACTGGTGATCCTAATCACAGTATCAAATTCAGCGATCGAGCAATTTTCTTTCAGATTAGAATCTTGCTGTAAAGATTTATGAACTTATGAACAGGAGTTTTGACTTTGTTGAAGCAGGATAACTGAGGCCTCAGTGGGTTCTGGGAGGCCGTGCAGGCAGAGTTGCTCATCTCAACTGGCTTGTCGTTGCCGCTTGCCCCGTTTTTTGACCGTGGGATAAGGATGGCATCCATCAGGTCAAATAGAGCAGCCTTGGAGGGACCCAGTAGGGAGTAAAGCTGTTGGCGAAACTGTCGCAACGAGTCGAAGATCATGATAGAGGTTAGTGTTTTGGAAAACTCATCCTCACTGATGGGTAAGCGGGGTGACCCCTACCCTTTCCTCGTTCATAGTCAAAAGTCCTGTGATCCAGAGCGCGTCAGTTGGTCACCTCAGAAAATAAAGATCCACCCGAGGCCCATCAACCTCCGCAGTGGATCCAGATCTCTAATCACAGGAGTTTTGGCGAAACCTAGCTCATGGTAGCTGGGCTACGGTCATAGCTTTCCCGAAAAGAGGGATGCACTTTCCCCTGAATCCGATCCCAGTGAGAGCCAATGTCTGCCTTGAGACCCACTTCCTCAGCGGCCCGCTCCAGCATGGCTTGCTGCCGGATCTTGAGGGCATGTTGGTGACCCAGCATCATGACCCGAGCCAGGGATTCAACTGAAGTCAGCGGATCCGGCGTAGTCAGAGTGACAGGTGCGGGGGTAACCCCCTCCTCCGTGACCGTTTGAGTCTTCAAGGTCGATTGAGTCTGATGCAAAGTTCCCCGGTAAAGCAGATCCAGATTTGTCTTTACCACAGCAGGCTTGGACCAATTCCGGAAGCGCCAATCCAGACCACGGTACTTGCCCCCGATTTGACCGGGAGAGACTTCGTTCAAGAGGTTGGGTTGAAAATCAACGCCACGATAAGTTAATGCCATGTTCGCCTCCTAAAAAGCAGAGTTTGCAGTTGAGGCGCGTTCCTTCGGGAGTTACCCTACTTCCGTCTCTCTGCAGATGCCGGATCCACCTTGGGTAAGTGAGACAAGGGTAACCGACGCGAGAGATGAACGATTTCTTTGGTCTGTCTGTATTGTACGTTACGGTTTGGGGGCAGATCAAGGGGGTTAAGGCAAATTAATGTAAAGCCCTGAGAATTCCTGTGTTGCCGCAGCGTCAGATCGTGAAGCAGGGGGAGAAGCAAGTGTGTCTGACAGCTGTTGACACCAATGCAGTGCAACTTGCAGATCTGAGGTGACCTGGGGGTAAGTCAGGGTTGGGCGAGCAATCACCATGAGCTGGATCCCCAAATGCCGTGCTGCTGCCTGCTTGATCTCCAGTCCACCGGCATACCCTGAGTCTTTGGTCACCACTGTCTCGATCTGCAGCCGTGACCAGAGTTGCAGTTCTTCCTCCAGGGAAAAGGGGGGGCGTGCCAGGATCAGCTGCTCTGGAGAGAATCCTGCTGTGATCGCTTGATCAAGAGAGTCTGGGAGAATGCGAGCCCAAATTTCTGTCTGGGAAAGCCAGGGTTTGAAATGGGGAAGGGATTGAACTCCGATGGTCAGAAGCAGGCGTTGATCCGCGAAAGTCGCAGATTGTAAAAGCTGATCCAGGCTTGAAAACACTGAACTTCAGGATCTAGGGCTGGGGAAAGGCGTTCAAACCGTAGATAGGGCAGACCGCTTTGCAAAGCAAGTTGAGAAATCTCTACGGCAAAGGGATGGGAGGCATCCAGAATGAAATCAATCTGATGATCCTGCAAAAAGCTGGGTAGCAGGTGTGGGGTTAAGGCTCCAGCATGAACAAGCCCCGGCAGCGGGTGATAAAGTCGTTGCGCCTGGGATGCTACCACGGTTGCGATCCAGGTCAGTCCGGCTTCACTCAGTAGACGAGCCAGAACAACACTATCGTGTGTCCCCCCAATAAGCCAGATCATGGGAATGCAGTTGAAGAGCAGGTGGATTGGATTCTCTCTCATGCTACTCTGACCAGCAACTCCCCCTTTCCTGATCATGCCCTGCAGGTAGACCTATGGAGATTCACTTTCAAACGGAAGCCCAAAAAAGCTGCTACCTGAAAGTAGCGGGCTGGATGGATCGGTTGTTTGGGGATACCCCCTGGGAACGTCTGGATGGTCCTGGCTTCGGTCTGTTTATGGGATCTGCCTGGGTGGAAGTGACGATCCTGCCCTGGGAAATCAACAACAGCATGATTCAGGTGCGTTCGGTGGTGGTGAAGGGAGCTCAGCATACCTCGGATCTCTATCTGTTTCTGCTTCAGCAAAATGCAGAGCTGCACTTCGGGGCATTTGCTCTGGATCGGGAGGGACAGATTCTGCTGCAACACACCATCGTCGGATCCACCTGCGATCCTCTGGAGCTAGAAACCTCGGTGCGGGAGGTGCTGGATATTGCCGATGCCTACGACGATCAGATTCGTTCGGTCTGGGGTGGCGAGCGCGCCCTTGATCAGGAGCCTTAGGCGGATCCTCTCAACCCCAGCAGCAGCTAAAGTTGCTCTAGCAAGTTAGGGGAGGAATTCACGGTGGATCCACAGCCAGCGCAGACAACGCTAGAGAACTCCTCAGAGGCAGGAGAACGCCAGAGGCTTGTGGAACTGCGTCAGCTCTTACAGCGGGCCAATATTGCCTATTACGTCGAAGATGCTCCTCTGATGGAGGACAGTGTCTACGACCAGCTGTATCGAGAACTTCAGGATCTGGAGAGCCGCCATCTTGATCTGATCACCCCCGACAGTCCGACCCAGAGGGTGGGCGAAAAACCAGCTCAGGAATTTGTGACGGTGCGGCACCAGATTCCCATGTACAGCCTGGAAAACGCCTTCAATCTGGAGGAATTACAGGACTGGCAAGCGCGACTGCTGCGGGTGCTGGGCATGGCGAATGCAAATGATCTGACCTATACCTGTGAATTAAAAATTGATGGCTCGGCCCTCGCTTTGACCTACGAAGATGGACTGCTGACGCGAGGGGTGACGCGAGGAGATGGACAGTCCGGAGAAGAGATCACCTCAAATGTGCGTACGATCCGCTCCATTCCCCTGCGCCTGGCTGTCCCTGAGCCTCCACCCCGCCTGGAAGTAAGAGGGGAAGCGTTTCTCTCCTTTGCCGAATTTCAACGCATTAACCAGATCCGTGCCCAGGCCAGCGATCCTCTGTTTGCCAACCCGCGTAACTGTGCCGCTGGAACTCTACGCCAGCTGGATAGCCGGATCGTGGCGGATCGGAAGCTGGACTTTTTTGCCTATACCGTTCACTTTCCCCAGGGCTGGCCGCAGGGAACTCTGCCCACCACCCAATGGGAAGCCCTGCAGATCTTGAAAACCTTCGGCTTGGTCATCAATCCCCATTCCCAGCTTTCTCGCAATCTGGAGGCCGTCAAAACCTTTTATGAATTCTGGCATCCTCACCAGTTAACCCCAGAGCGCTCCCTTCCCTATGCCAGTGATGGTGTGGTGGTAAAACTCAACTCTTTTGCTTTGCAAGAGGAAACAGGTTTTACCCAAAAGTTTCCCCGCTGGGCGGTTGCCCTCAAATATCCAGCAGAAGAGGTGCCCACCCGCATTCGCCAGATCCTTGCCAGTGTAGGACGCACCGGGGCCGTGACACCTGTGGCCGAGCTAGATCCTGTGCAGTTAGCAGGCACCACCGTCAGCCGCGCCTCCCTTCACAATGCGGATCGCCTGCGGGAGCTGGATGTTCACGTGGGGGATACGGTGATTGTGCGCAAGGCGGGGGAGATCATTCCAGAAATTGTTGCGGTTTTGCCAGATCTGCGCCCTCCCCAGGCCCAACCTTATTTCCTGCCCAGTCATTGTCCTGAATGTCAGACTCCCCTGGAACGGTTGCAACAGGAGGCTGTAACTCGCTGTCCTAATCTCCACTGTCCGGCACGGGTGCGGGGGAATCTGCAGCACTGGGCCAGTCGTGATGCCCTGGATATTGAGGGATTGGGAGAAATGCTGATCCGGCAACTGGTGGATCGGCTGCAGGTGCGGTCGGTGGCGGATCTTTATCATTTACAGGCCGATCAGGTGGCACAACTGGAGCGCATGGGTAAAAAATCCAGTCAAAAACTGTTGCAGGCAATTCAGCGATCCTGTGAACAACCCTGGGCGCGGGTGTTATACGGATTGGGGCATCCCCCCATGTGGGGAGCGGTCACAGCCAGGACCCTGACCACCCATTTTCCCTCGGCAACCGATCTGGCGGCGGCCACCCCCGAGCAGATCAGCTCTATTTTTGGCATTGGTCAGGAGATCGCTGAGGCCATTACCCAGTGGTTCAGCCATCCCCACCATCAAGAGCTATTGCAGGCCCTGGCCATTGCTGGCGTTACTCTGCTGGCTAAGCCAGATGCAGCTGAGGCTCCGGTCTTCCGTGTGCTGATCGGCAAGAAGTTTGTGATTACGGGCACCCTCCCCACCCTCTCCCGATCCGCGGCCAAGGAGTGGATTGAATCGCGCGGCGGCAAGATTGTTTCCAGTGTTAGTAAGCAGACGGATTACCTGGTGGTGGGCAGTGAAGCGGGCTCCAAACTGGAGAAGGCTCAGTCCCTCGGCATCCCCCAACTGAGCGAGGCAGAGTTGCTGGCCCTGGATCCTCAGTCACCTTAACGGGGGAAAGAAGAGACCGGCTGCAACTGTATCTGCTTGACCACCAGAGGTTGATTCAGCCAGTGACTGGCGAGCAGGGTAAAGCTTTCGGGATCACCGCTGACATAAAAGGTATGGGTAGGGGCTGCGGAGTCCAGTCGCCGCAATCCCCACAGCTCCAGTTCCTGTACCGCGGCTTTAACCAGCGCCTGGGCCGGATCAATCACCGTCACCTGGGGAGGCAAGAGGGGCCGCAGAAGCGGATCTAAAAGAGGATAGTGGGTGCACCCGTAGACCAGTGTGTCAATACCCTGATGTAGCAGTGGATCCAGGTTCTGATGAATCGCAGCCATTAAGTCCTGACTCTGCAGTTGATTGGCTTCAATCAGAGGGACAAACTCAGGACAGGGTTGCTCCCAACAGATAACCTGCTGATTTCGAAACCCACTGACTTCGGAAATGGCTCGCAGGTAGGCGTGACTGGCAACGGTGGCTGGAGTGGCGATAACTCCAATTCGAGATCCGGCGGCAACTGCTGCCCGTGCACCTGGCAAGATCAGCCCCAGAAGGGGCACCGGAGACTCAGACCGCACCTGATCCAGGGCCAGCGCCGAACTGGTGTTGCAGGCCATGACCACCATCTTGACGGGATGATCGATCATCCAGGCCAGGATCTCCCGCACATATTGCAGGATCTCGGCAGGAGACCGCTGACCATAGGGGAGCCGTGCGGTATCGCCGAAATAAAGCAGCTCCTCCTGAGGCAGTTGCCGCCGCAGTTCTCTCCAGACGGTCAGGCCCCCCACCCCACTATCAAAAACACCGATCGGAGGGAGGTCGTGACGTCCAGGACAGGAGCATATGCAGTCATAGGTTTCTACAGGGATCCCCATGGGGTAAGCAGGGCAGGATCAGGGGGTTTGCCCCTGCAGATAAGCTTTGATGCCAGCAGCAATGGCCCGCGCAAGTTGAGTTTGATACTCAGGTGTCGCCAGCTTACTGCCTTCCGTGGGATTCGTCAGGTATCCCAATTCCAGCAGGACAGAGGGCATGGTGGTGGGAGTTTCTCGCACCATAAAGAAGCGAGCCCTGCGAATCCCTCGATCCGTGGCTCCCGATCCTTGAATCAATGCCTGATGCATGGTTTGGGCCAGGCGAGCACTGTCTGGGCGCAGATAGTAGGTCTCGATCCCATAAACACTGGAGCGATCCAGAGCATTGGCATGGATACTCACCAGAATGGCAGCATTGGCCGCAACAGCAGTATCGACGCGCGGTTGGAGCAGGATCTCACGATCATCAGTACGGGTCATGACCACCCCAATGCCTTCTGCCAGTAGCAGTTGCTCAACCTGCTTGGAAATATTGAGAGTAATGCCCTTCTCCTGAATTCCCCCAACTCCAATTGCGCCAGGATCACGGCCACCATGTCCGGCATCAATCGCAACGATCCCCTGAGTGACCCCAGGCAGGACTGGATTGCTCGGTGGGGCAGCTAATGGTGGTGGTGGACTCTGCCCTTCCCACTGCAACAGGAGGGTGATCTGGCGGGAGCCCTGCCCTGGATTGGGCTCGATGACATTGAAGTCGCGGGTGGGCTGGACCAGAATACTAACGCTATTTTCGGTCTCCTGCACAAACCGGATCCGCTCCACCGGACCATCAGCGGGTAACCCTGGATCAGGCAAACTGATCGGCAGCCGTGCTGGCGCTACGGAAATCCGGTACCCCCCCACTTTCAGGATCCCAGCCACTGCGGTAGAAGAGGAATCCATCCGCCTTGATCACCAGCTGACTTCCCTGAAGTTGCACCGCACTGATTGTGGCCAGGGGACCGTCATAATCGCTGGGGGGGTTGAGGGACTAAACTGGCCTGATCCCGTCC
>JAAUUJ010000278.1 GCA_012030715.1 Synechococcaceae cyanobacterium SM2_3_1
AGAACATCACCTTTGGGCGAGATAGCCAGGGGCGGATCACAACAGTGACAGATCCGATGGGGAATGTGATCCGGTATGACTATGATGCAAACGGGGATCTAGTTAAGGTAACTGATCAGGAAGAGAACGAGACTGATTTTATCTATGCTGAACCCCGTCGGCCTCATTATTTGACGGAGATTATTGGTTCGTTGGATCGGCCAGCAGTTCGTAATGAGTATGATGATCAGGGTCGATTAGTCAGAATCAATAATGCCAGTGATGAGTTTCTTGATATTGTTTATGACCCAGAGAACTCTCTGGAAATCGTTGAGGATGCATTGGGCAACCATACAACATATGAATATGATCCAAGGGGTAACATTGTTCAGCAGATTGATGCTTTAGGGAATAAGACATTTGCTGAATATGATGACAACAACAATTTGATTAAGCTAACAGATCCAAATGGGTTAATCAGCCGATTTACTTTTGATCAGAATA
Organism: Synechococcaceae cyanobacterium SM2_3_1; assembly: GCA_012030715.1. GTDB lineage: Bacteria > Cyanobacteriota > Cyanobacteriia > Thermostichales > Thermostichaceae > JAAUUJ01. The sequence continues at coordinate 484 of JAAUUJ010000278.1, forward strand.
GAAATGTCTTATCTCGTCAAGCGCCAGCTACTGTAGAAGTAGAACCTGCTGATCTAGACATCAGTCACTACACCTTCAATAATTCCAATCAGCTTACAAAATTAATCTTACCAACAGGGGCTAGCTTTGAACTGGTCTATGACTCTAAAGGCAATCGGTTGGCTATAATAGATAGTTTCGGCAGTGCTATTGAATCTTTGTCCTACAATAAGTTCGGTGACATTCTTGCAGCTAGTTATGGGTTTGGCACTAGTACCTACATTCGAGATGAATTTGGGAATGTCACAGTAAGCGAAGATCCACTTGGGATCATCACTACAATGACATATGATGCAAACAATCGACTAAAGACAATAACTGAGGAAGGTATCACCTCGACTTTCGACTATGACAATCTGGGCCGAGAAACACGATCAGATTTTGGGAATGGCATCTTTGTAGAGTATAGATATGAAGGAGATCAGGAGGATTGGATCAGCCTGGATGCTCCAACTATAGGACATGTAGAACGACACTTTACTGATGATGGCAAGCTAGAAAGCTGGACTCTTTTAGATAGTGGTGACTTGACTTTTACCTATGATGAGGCAGGTCGTTGGGAACAACAGATCGATTCCTCTGGAAGAGTTTTGAAAAATGATTACGATCCAGCAGGAAGACTTATCAAAGTTACTAATACGTCTACTGGTGCTGTCATAACTCGTCGCTATGATGCAGGGGGTCGCCTAGAAGAAGAGATTGATGCTCTGGATAATTCTACCTTATACACCTATGACAATAAAGACAGATTGAAAACAGTCACCAATGGGAGGAACAAAACTACAACCTATGACTATACAGATACATCTATAACTATTACAGATCCTTTACTTAGAAAAACTACTGTGGTTAGCTCTGACTACTCTGTACCTATCCAGACCCAATATCCTGATGGAACCAAGGAACAAGCACAGTATCTGTTCGCAAATAATCTTCAGGAAGCTAATAACTATCCTACCCTGTTGATTGATCGTGGAGGTAGGAATCGGAATTTTGGATACGATTCCTTTGGCAGGCTAAAAACTGCCACTAGCTTGGGCTCAAGTCTTTACACCTATGATTATGTCAATGATGACCTCTCTCAAATCACCTCACCTTTGGGAGAAACTTTGAACTATGGATATGAGGATGCACGTAGGAATCTAACCAGAATTGCCTATGGGGATAAACGCAGCCGAGTCCAGGATTATGGATCTGACAACCGGCTAGCAACAGTGACTCTTCCTTCTGGAGAGATAATCTCTTACACCTACAACTCGGCAGGTCAAGAGGAAAGCCGTACAGCAACTCAAGGTGGAACGATTACTATAACCTACACAGCTGATGGCAATGTAGATACCATGACAGATTCCACAGGCTTAACTCAGTACCAGTATGATTCAGCAGGTCGCTTAGTCGGAATTGATTATCCTAGTGGCCAAAAGATCCACTATGACTATGATGTGTTGAGTAGAGTGGAGAAGGTAATAACTCAAGCAAATGAGATAGCTCCAGAGTCAGTAACTAGTTATACCTATGATGAGGTTGGAAACCTGAAGACTGTGACAGATCCCAATGGTGGAATAACCACTATGGATTATGACAACGCAGATCGTTTAGTAGAGCGAGTGCTACCCAACGGAGTCGAAACAATCTACACCTATGATGACTTAGATCAAGTTGAATCTATAGTTCATCAGGACAGCACAGGATTGGTTCTAGCATCAGTAGTTTATGCACGGAATCCAGGAGGAGAGCCTAACAAGATAACTCGGGAAGATGGCTCGTATGTGAAACTGAATTATGATGAAGCACTGAGATTAGAAGAAGAGATCTACTACAACCCAACTGGAGCTTTGGAAGAGCAAATTCTCTACACCTTTGATATTGATGGTAAGCGAATCATGAAGCAGACGAGTTTTGACACATTAACATATTCTTATGATCCTGGATATCAGCTGGTGTCAGCTACAAGGGGAACTGAGGAGGAGACTTACAGCTTCGATGTTGATGGTCGGGTAGAAGAGATTACGCGTGAAGGATCAATACTGACATTGGACAACGATACCTACGACCGTTTAGTTCAAGCAGGATCTGTGAATTACTTCTATGACGGCATGAATCGGAGAGTAAAATCAACCATTCCTATTGAGCGAAATTTTTTAGTAGCACCCTCAATGGGATCTGGATTAGATTCAATACATCAGATAATAGATGGCTCTGGAACAGCTGTGGCAGAATATATTTATGCTGGAATGACACCCCTCCTAAGACTAGAAGATAATGGTACAGTTTATTACCTCACTGATGCAATGGGAACTATCATTAGTCTAGCTGATGATAATGCTAGAAAAGTTGCTAATTTTGATTACGATGGTTTTGGCAACCTCAGAAGTGGAACTGGAGCTGGGATTCCAGCAGAAACTGGAGGAGATTTCCGGTTCCATGGGCAGTGGTTAGAGCAAAGCACAGGACTTTATCATCTGCGAACACGGGATTATTATCCAATTACTGGGAGATTCTTGAGTCGAGATCCTGTGAAACCAATTCTTGAGCGGCCGGAGAGTAGAGATCCATATCAATTTGCTTATAATAACCCCTTAATCTATGTAGATCCATCGGGACAAATTACATCTTTGTCAGAAATAAATTTTGCTCGGGTGATCCAAAATGTTTTAAGAGATATTAGAAGAAATGCAATCGGCGAGATAAGAGAAGCA
>JAAUUJ010000086.1 GCA_012030715.1 Synechococcaceae cyanobacterium SM2_3_1
TTGGGCAAACCCCTGGATGTCGAAGGGCTGATCATTCCATACGGCCCAGGTATAAGCTTTGTGGCCATCACAGACTGCATCTCTCTCCCCTTCGTGTCGCATGTAGAATGGGTTTCCTAAAGCACTTCCCCGATCCTCTCCTTCACTTTGATGGTGAGTCTGGCTTATGAAGACCGGATCTATGTGGGGTACTACCTGGAGCCGAATAATGAGCTGAACTGAACCCAAAGGTAGCCTACGACTTCTTAAAGACCCATGAGCAGAGTTTGCAATCTGAGTTGGCTTCTCTACTTATCTGGAACGATGAGATGCCTCAAGCTAGAGCGGAATGGGTCTTTAGAAATGGCTCTGTTGACTATCCCTATGAGCAATTAGTGGAACATCAAGATTGGGTCGTCACCATGCTCAACAGGGTGGACCAGTCTTTCAGGCCTCTTCTTCAGAAGATAAAGGATGGAGGCTACCAGGCGTAATATTGCACATAAAAACTGGATCCTGATCAATGTCGGCTGTCTTCTTTGAGGCAGTCGCTTTCCTATTAGAAGATCGATCCAGTATTTCGAGGATTATTTGAAATCCTCTTCGGTCAGATTGGCTAGTTTCATGAAGTGGGTTAGCAAGCCAATCTTCAAGTCTTTGTTGCCATGGATGGGAACTGAGATTCGAATCGTTTCATCAGGTTTAACATAAAGGTGATGACTTCCTTTGACCCTCAGCAGCTGCCAGCCATTGGCTTCTAAAATCTTTGCAAACTGCTTTCCCGAGATTGACTTCATCGCCTAAACAGCAATTTCCATAACCCGCGCCCTGTCAGTAGATGGCAACTCTGAAGGATCTACATCCACAGATAGACACCCCTCCACAGCCTCATAGATGTTCTCCAGAAGCTCCTCAAACGTCTCTCCCTGAGTGGCGCAGCCAGGGAGCGCGGGCACCTCTGCCCAAAATCCTCCTTCTTCAGCTTCGTGAATAACCACTTTTAGCTTCATACTATTGCTCCTGCCCTGCAGCCGGATCTAGAATGCGGGGAACTTTGAAAAAGCCTGCTTCGCGGTCGGGAGCCCCCTCTAGGATCGTTTCTGGATCTGCCCAGGTCTCCACCTGATCGGGACGCAGCACCTGAGTCACATCATCCAGGGCATGAAACGTGGGATCCACCGAGTCTGTATCCAGCTGCTTGAGCTGCTCCACGTAAGCCAGAATGCCCGCTAATTGACTGGTGAACTGCTCTTCTTCATCAGGGGAGAGTTGTAGACGAGCCAGGTGGGCAACGTGCTGTACTTGTTCACGATCCAGCATGGGGCAGTCAACGCGAGAGGATAACGGGGATCAGTATAGATCGAGGTTGCCGCGACCTGTGGTTTTTAGCCAGTTCTGGGCCTCAATGTAATTGTTAGGGGCAATGCGAATCGCGCGGATCCAGTAATCAGCTGCTTCATCAAAGAGAGCTTCTGCTTGTTCCTCCACCCCTTCCTCTTTTTTCTGTTCCCCCTGATGGTGTAGGAGCACCGCGATGTTGTTGAGAGCAGAGCAGTGGCGAGGATTCAGCTCCAGAGCCTGGTGATAGTAGTCAAGAGCAGTTTCCATATTGCCATTGCTTTGATTGATCAGGCCAATGTTGTAGAGGATGTAGCTGCGATCGGTTTCATCCTCCTCCAGCTTCAGGGCTTCGTAGTAATTGTCCAGGGCTTCTGCATACTCGCCATCCGCCTGGGCCGCCATGCCGCTGCGGTAATAGGCAAAGGCTTGCCGTTGATCTGTACTCACGCCCGGCATAAACTTCAGGATCAGATCCGCCACCACCGTGAAGGACTTGTCGATGAAGTTATCGTTTTCATGCTCCGAGGCATAGTGATTCCCCCAGCGGTGACAGTGCTAATCAGGATCTGAATCTAACTACTCAGTCTATCGCAACTCTTTGGGCTCCTGTGGCAGCAGCTATGATAGAAAAGCTGCATTCGTGAATATTCTGTGTCTCTCCCTCTGATTGCTGTTGTGGGACGTCCCAATGTGGGCAAGTCAACGCTGGTCAACCGACTGGTGGGAGAACGGGCTGCCATTGTTCACGATGAAGCGGGGGTGACTCGCGATCGGGTCTATCGGGAAGCCGAGTGGCAGGGACAGCCTTTCCGCGTGGTCGATACGGGTGGGCTGGTGTTTCACGATGACAGTGAATTTCTCCCCCAGATCCGGCAGCAGGTGGAATTGGCGCTGGCAGAAGCCCAGGCAGTGATCTTTGTAGTGGATGGCATGGAAGGCCCTTCTCCTGCGGACATGGAAATTGCGGATTGGCTGCGCCGTCAGCCCTTGCCTGTTGCCGTCGCGGTGAATAAGTGTGAGTCGGTGGCCATGGGGGTAGCTCAGGCGGCGGCTTTCTGGACGCTAGGTTTAGGAGAACCCATCCCCTGCTCCGGGATCCATGGCAATGGGGTGGCAGAGGTACTGGAAACTCTACTTCCAGCTTTGCCCAGGGTGGAAGCAGCCCCAGATCCACAATCTCTGGGTGTAGCAATTGTGGGACGTCCGAATGTGGGCAAGTCCAGTCTGCTGAATACCCTGGTGGGGCAGGATCGAGCCATTGTCAGCCCGATTGCTGGCACCACCCGCGATGCCCTGGATATGGAAGTGCAGTGGCAGGATCACAGGTTTCGTCTGATTGATACGGCAGGCATTCGCAAAAAGACCCGCATCCAGTACGGTATTGAGTTTTTCAGTATTAACCGTGCCTTCAAGGCCATCCGCCGTGCCGATGTGGTGTTGCTAGTCCTGGATGCTCTAGACGGGGTGAGTGAACAGGATCAACGACTGGCCAACCGCATTCAGGAAGAAGGACGAGCCTGTGTGATTGTGGTGAATAAATGGGATGCTGTTGAAAAGGACAGCCACACCATCTATCAAGCCACCTCAGAGATTCAAAATCGCCTCTACTTTATTGACTGGGCTCCCCTGATCTTTACCAGTGCCCTCACCGGACAACGGGTGACACGGATTCTGGAGGAAGTACTCAAAGTGATCCAGAACTACCGCCGCCGCGTCTCCACCTCGGTGGTCAACGAGATCCTGCAGGATGTGCTCATGTGGCAGTCTCCCCCCACCAATCGTCAGGGTCGGCAGGGTCGCATCTACTATGGCACTCAGGCCAGCAGTGAGCCTCCAACTTTTGTGCTTTTTGTCAATGATCCTGAGCTATTCAAGGATAACTACCGCCGCTACATCGAGAAGCAGTTCCGCACGCATTTAGATTTCACAGGCACACCCATCCGCTTGATCTGGCGGGGCAAATCGGAGCGGGAAATGGAGCGCAGTCGCCGCCGTGCTGCCGAAGCGGGAAAGGATCTGGAGATCATCAATCCCGCCCGCTAGTTGCTCTGGTTAATTGGCCGAGAAGATCATCTCAGCCATGGCCTCGAAGCCAGCATCCAGCAGTTGATCGAGTATCGACTGGGCTGAAGACCGACTGTTATACAATCCCACCTGCCAGACATTGCGCCCATTAAAGACCGTTTCAGCGGCGGTGGGCACTAACTGTTGCAGTTGCTGCAGATTGTCACTGGCATCAGGGATCACCAGAACACGGAATTGGGCGCCATTGCTATTGCTAGCCAGAGGTTGAGAAGCCGTTGTAGGAGCTGCTGGAGCCGCCTCGGGGGTCGTGGCAGGTGGTGGGGCAGAAGCGGTGACCTGGGTGGGTTGAGGAGGGGGAGCAGAACGGCGATTGGGGGGAGGGAGGAGAGTGGTGATGTCCATCAATGGCTTCTGAGGAGCAGCCGCTGGGGTCTCTGGAGAACTGGTGGTGTTGGGAGGCTCCGCTGCTGAGGGAGTGGGGGACTCGGGATCCGCTGTAAAGGGCACAGCTCTGAACTCTAGGACATCACCGCTGCTGGTATTGCCGGGAGCAGAGGGGGAACTCACGGGGGCAGATGTGGTGAGGCGTGGGGGGATCGGGGTTGGGAGAGGCGTTTGTGGGGTGGGGGCAGGTGGAGCGGGTGGTGGTAAGGTGGCTGCCAGCGGAGCAGGACTGGCTGCGGCAGGGGGAGGTGTGGCAGGGGCTGATTGAATAGGAGTTTCCGGTAGGGAAAGACTTCCTTCTGCTACCGCTTGGGGAGCTGCTGCTGCTGCCTGGGCGATCGCCTGCCCGCTTACACGTATATCCCCCTTGTTTTCACCCGAAAGGGAGTTACCAAAGGCTACCAGACTCAGGCCACGGGTGGAATTGTGAATATCCAGCTGACCATTGCCGTCAAAGGTATTGTTACCCGGATCCTCAGGAGTCCCGAGGTTCGGAGCCCCCTGACTGATGGCCACGAGTCCGGCCTCCAGGTTTCTGCCGATCAGATTTCCCCGCAGGATCGGCTGGGCACTGCCCCCCACGATCACACCACTGCGATTCTGCAGAATCCGGTTATCCCGCACCACAGGTGCTGATCTCTGGTCAATCATGATGCCAAAACCGGTCTCCTGGAAGAGATTGTTCACGATTGTTGGCGTCGATGTTCCCAGGATTGAAATCCCGTTGGCCCCATTCTTATAGAAACGATTGCCCTGCACCTGGGGAGCTGAGGCCCCAGTCATAAAAATGCCATCGTGGATGCTGCCGACAAAACTGTTGTTGTAAACACTGGCATCCGAAGACTCTAGCCAGAGGGCATAACCCCGCCGCCCCTCATTGCGCATCGTGACCCCGCGCACCTGAGATCCGGGTTGGGCCAGCAGCGTGATGTTCTGCCGTGCCAGGGTCGGGCTAATAAAGGTGCCCCCTCCTGAGATCAAATATCCTTCACCTAAAGAGGCTTCATCCCCCCGCAGAATCACCCCCTTGGGCAGCTCAATGGGAAAGGTTTCACCACTGGCTTCTGTGTATTCTCCTGGCAGCAACTGCACAATCACCCCGGCCCCGGCCCGAGTCAGGCCATAGGTAATGGTTTGGAAAGGGGCATTCCGGGATCCATCCCCGCTGGTATCACTCCCATTGGCTGCATCGACATAAATGACCGACAGATTGCTGGGAAGCGCCGGAACCGAAGGGCTGGCCTGATCCCCGGTCAAGGATGCATCCAGACTGGTTTGGGCCATGCCTGGCCACAGCAGGGTCGTCCCCCACAGGAAAGCCGTACCGATCAGGAGCAAGCCCTGGCGACCTCGCTGGTTGCCTAAGAAGGAAGACAGTGGAACAACAGCGGGATCTGTGATCCTGAAACCAGAAAACTTGGGGAACATCATAATTCCTCACACAGGCAGAGTTAAGGAGCTGGCAAAATTGAAGCGATTGTAACAAACTGCGCAGAGGCTGTCCTGCGGCTAACCCCACGACTTGATGTGGAAAACAGGCTCGGGTCGGAGGGCACCAGATCGACCCCTGCAAGAGGGCTTCCCCCATTCAGAATAATCCTTATAATCCTTTCTGGACCTGGGATCACAGCCGGATTGCAACCTGATTTTGACCTTATTGATCAGCGTTGATCTGACCTAAAGGTCTAGACAAAAAAGCTCAGCCGTAGCTGAGCCCAACCTGTGGAGCATAGGATCGCGAGTTGAGATCGATTAACTGACCTTGCTACGCTGCTGACGACGGGCCAGGATCTCGTCGCGCTCTGGATGCGAAAATGACTCCCCCACAGCCGTTACCACTCTTAACCCAAAGTGGCCGACTGACAGATCGGCATTTAGCTGCTCAACGATGACAACACTTCCATCCGCAATACAGCGGGCAAGACGACGTAGAAGAAACATATCCGTGCCGTCACATTCTTCTTTAAAGAGTAAGACATTCAAGCTGTGATCCTGAGCTGAGGTCAGTACGCCTGTTATAATCGCGGCTTGAATGATTTGCTGAACGGTCATGGCCTGCCTCGCGTTGCTTCAAATGACTATTGCTATACGTAGTGTGGCCATTTACCGCAGCATTCTACTCAGCCATATGGCTGAATCAGGATCAGCATATCCCCGTATTAAGGTGAATTGTTTGGGAATTTATATCTTGAATTAACAATGAGAACCCTTGTGTAGCAAGAATCTCAGTCTATCGGTTACCTGTTTGTACTTAATTTATCTGCTGTCTTTATATGTTTTTCATGTGAAATTTATACACTCAGCGATGTCTTCATAGTCGAAGTAAATGCATGAGAGATCAGCATAGGGGTGAGGGCTACTCAATGTAACTTATTCAACAATTGTGATTTCTTTGCGGGCTATTTTTTCCTGGATCTCACGGACAAGCTTAAATTCTTCTCCTGAGATTTTTCGATCCAGATTCATGGCCAGCAGGATGCGGTCCATCTCCTCACGGGTGAGCTTGCCATCCGCTAGTGCACGATTAATGAGTTCTCGCAGAGTGGTGATGTCCATTGCTGAGGCTTGATCCACTTAAGGTGCTGCTGTAACATCTTATAGCCATTTCTGCTCTGTCATGAATCCTGGGATAAGGTGAGTCTCGATGCAGTTGTAGAGATCCATGCAGGCAGTTGTCATTGATGGCTACGGAGATGTGGATGTTCTGTCTTTGCAGGAGGTTCCCCGCCCCACCCCGGCTGCAGGAGAAGTCCTGATCCAGACCCGTGCCATTGGGGTGAATCCCGTAGATTGGAAAACGCGTAAAGGACGGGGTGTTGCTCCGCGGATTCAGCAGCTCCCCCTGATCCTGGGTTGGGATGTGGCAGGCAGCGTTATCCAGGTGGGTCCTCAGGTCACCTCCTGCGCTGTGGGTTCCTCTGTTTTTGGCATGGTCAGGTTTCCTAACCCAGGGGCCACTTATGCAGAATTTGTTACTGCTCCTGTGGAACAGCTGGCTTTGATCCCTGAAAAGATCGACACTATTCAGGCCGCAGCAGCGCCCCTGGCCGCCCTTACCGCCTGGCAGGCCCTCTTTTCCACAGCTCACCTGCAGAAAGGACAAACCGTTTTGATTCAGGCGGCAGCCGGAGGGGTTGGGCATCTGGCGGTGCAATTGGCCAAGATCCACGGAGCCCATGTGATCGCAACTGCCTCGAGCCGCAATGTGGAGTTTTTGCGGAGGCTGGGTGTGGACGAGATCATTGACTATCAGGTCACTCCCTTTGAGACCCTGGGCCCCGTTGCTGATCTTGTCCTGGATCCCTTGGGGGGTGAGATTCAGGCCCGTTCTCTCAAAGTGCTGAAGCCTCAGGGCTATCTGGTCTCCTTGGTCCAGGAACCCGATGCTGGATTGTTAGCCCGCTACGGTGTTCAGGGAAGCCGGATCCTGGTGCACCCCGATCAGGAGCAACTCCAGGCCATGGCCCACCTTCTCGCCAGGGGTCAGCTGCAACCCCATGTCAGCACCGTGCTGCCTCTGGCGGAGGTGCGAACCGCTCACACCCTGAGTGAAGGAGGCCACACTCGCGGCAAGATTGTGCTGCAGATTTCCGCTTGAATCTCTCTTCTTATGTGGATGTAGATGGCATCAGAGGGCGGAACCCATGTTTGCGAGATAGCTCGCCAATTTCCTCAATTTTGTCAACGGTGATCAGGTTGCGACCCCAGCTAAAGTTTGTGTGCAGACCCTCGAACTCCAGCAACATGGATTCGGCAAAGCAGGCAAACAGCTGCCGTGCCGGGTTAGGAACATTCAGAAACTGCATGATATTCCACTCAATGTCCAGAGAATGTTCTACCATGCCACCATCAATGATGTGTAGATCATCGCGCTGAATGGTCGTTGCCAGATTCTTAGGATAGCCACCGTCAATAATGACGGAATTGGGTTTCAGTTGCTGAGTGTCAATGAGCATCCCCTGGCTCATGCTGGCCACCCACACAATCAGATCAGACTGGGGTAAGGCTTCTTCAATCGAGGCCACTCGGCCCTGTCCAAGGGCATGCTGTAGAGTTGCCAGGCGCGTCTGATCGCGAGCCACCAGCAGCAGTTGGCGGAGACGGCAGCGAGCGGCCAGCCAGTGACAGACCGCACTGCCAATATCTCCAGTCGCTCCCACGATGGTGATCGAGGCATCCGTCAGATCGATGGCATAGCGCTGAGCAGCGGCCTGGATCTGTTCACAGATAATGTAGGCGGTGTGGGTATTGCCTGTGGTGAAGCGGCGAATTTCCAGATCAATGTTGCGCACCCGCTTCAGGGTCTCCAGCTTAAAATTTTCAAAAATGATGCTACTGAATCCTCCCAGGGCCGTGATGTCAATCCCCCGTTTCTGAGCCAGGGCCATGGCATTGAGGATCTTACGACAGGCGGTTTTCACCTTACCCATGGCCAGCATCTCTGGCAAAAAGCAGGACTCTACATAATGGCCGCGAATGGTCTGGCCAGTAACGCTGGTAACCGTGATCTCATCCACAACCTGAGCTGGTGCCATACACCAAAACTCCAGGTCGCTGTCAGCATATTCGGCATAGCCGAGCTTATCTGCAACGCGCTGAGCATGGGCAAGGTTGGTTAGGTGCCCGATTAAGCCGAACATAACCTCTGTTTACTCCCCCCACTGGGTGATGAACACCGATCTAAGTAAACCTGATGGTAGCTGTAGCCCGCAGAGCAGGGTTGAGCTGTAACCCAGGTCGGTTCTGAGCTTACCATCCTACATCATCCCGGTAGGGCTTGATTGCCTCTGGTCAGGCTGCTCGGAGCCCCTGAGCAGATAATTTCATGATCTCACGGGTTGTGAAGCCGATGGTGTTCAGAGCTTCTCCGTAGGCAATCATAAAATCTTCAACAATGGCCTCACGGTCCATGCTCAGGCCGTCCACATCCTGATCCACCTGCTGCAGCATCTTCCAGATCAGGGGGAGGTTCTCGGCATTGGCTGCTTCAATCTGGTCTTTGATCTCGGCAAAATGCTTCTGCAACCAGACTTCACCAAAGTTGAGATGCATGTACTCCTCCTTGACCACCCCTTCTGTGATCTTGCGGGCAAAGTCATCCGCAACCGGAATGTAGATGTTGTAGGCGGCGATGGCAAAGCACTCAATGATCAGAGACTGGATCACAAAGCAAGTGACCAGTTCCCCGGCGGCGGCAGCGGTTTGAAAGTTACTGTGGAGTTGGGAGAAGAAGGCCCGAGCAAACTCCATGTCCGGTTCCACTTGCAGATTTCGTCCACAGGCCTGGAAGCCTTTCATGTGGCGCTGTTCCATTTTGGCTAACCGTTTGAGCTCATCAGCTTCTTCCGGTAGCATCTCCGCTAGCTGGAGATAGTTGCGATGGGCTTCAAGCTCCCCCTCAATCACGATGGCATTGATACGAGAATAGGCATCGCAGTAGGCAGAGCTACTGTAATCAATTCCCAGCGCGCCTGCCTGGGACGCGGGGGCAGTGGGTGTCAACTCTTGGACATGTGCCATGGTGAGCGGATCTCCTCGTACGTCTAGGAAGCAGGTCTGCAGTATTACAGGAGTTCAGGCTTGTCTACCTTCTCCCCCAAAACAGGGTAGACCGAAAAGTGCAATTGACTCGTTTGCCCTTCAGCATACACCGCGACAGAGTCTGTGTAGGGGAGATTACCCTCTATTCTGGATGCTAGTAGACGCAGACTCCCCTCCTTAATCTCGTAACATTTCTGTAAGGATTATGCTACGCTCTTAACGTCCGTCTGATCTTCTGCCCGACGCGCGTTATGGATATTCAACTTCCTGAAGCAATCCAGGTCGTCCTCCCTTTCTTTCATCCGGTATTAATGTTTGCCACGCTGGCTCTGGCTCTTTACGCGCTTTACCTGGGCTGGCAGGTTCGCCGCACACGCTCAGCTTCCGGCGAGCTCAAAAAGGAGCTGGTGAAAGGGAAGTTTGCCCAGCGACATTTTCAGATGGGTTCCCTGTTTCTGGTCCTGATCGTGATGGGCACCATCGGCGGCATGGCGGTGACCTACATATCCAACGGCAAGCTCTTTTTGGGTCCGCATCTGCTGGCCGGGCTGGGAACACTGGCTCTGGTTGCGATTTCTGCGTCCCTCTCCCCCTTGATGAAAGATGGTCAGAAAAAGTGGGCTCGCAACCTTCATATCCTTCTCAATGTTTTTGTCCTGGGGATCCTCGGCTGGCAGGCCGCAACAGGTGTCGAGATTGTGCAACGGATTCTCGTTCAGATGACTCAGCAGGTGGCCAGTGTTAGTTAGGCTGGGAGCCTGAGAAATTGAAGGACATATTGGTTTGCTAAAGCTTCCTGGTCAAGAGCTTGCCTCTAGCTCGATGACGGATGGTTCCGCCGTTGGTTTCCGTCTAGAGAAATTGCGTCAACTGTTGCGGGTTGAGCGTTTGGACGGATTTTTAGTTCCCTCTACAGACGAGCATTTGAATGAGTACCTGCCAGCTGCGCGGCAACGGCGGCAGTGGTTGTCAGGCTTCGCCGGATCCAGTGGCGATCTGCTGGTCACTCTGGAACAGGCCTGGCTGGCTGTGGATTCCCGCTACCACCAACAGGCTGAGGAGCAGCTCAGGGCGACAGATCTGCAGGTTCTCAAGCTGGGATTGCCAGATCAACCGAGCCTGGAGGATACCATTGCTGGTCTCGGCAGCGGATTCTGTCTGGGGATTGATCCCTTTACCCTGTCGGTCAAGCGTTATCGAGAATTGGAACAGCAATGCAGGTGCGGTGGAGTGCAACTGGTGCCCTGTGCCGAGAATCTCGTGGATCGGCTGTGGTTCCAACCCGCCGCTGGGGAGCAACCTGCCTATGCGGATCAGCCCATTGAGCTCCTGGCCGAGACGATCACTGGGGCATCGATCACCGAAAAGCTAAAGCAGCTGCGGGATCAATTGGCCAAGAAGCAGGTGCAGTTGTTGCCCATAACCAAGCTGGATCAGATCGCCTGGTTATTCAACCTGCGGGGAGCAGATGTTCCCTATAATCCTGTTTTCATTGCCTATGCCCTCGTGACTCCAGAGCAGCTGGCTCTATTTACTCACCACCAGCACCTCAGTCCTGCGGCCCAGCAGCACCTGGCGGACATGGGGGTTGAGATCTACGAGTATGATGCCTACCCGGAAACTCTGCAGGCGTGGAGTCAAAAGGTGGAGCGGGTGGGGATCCCTCCTACTCAGATGACCCAGGGATCTTTACTGCTGTTGTCCAGTTGTTCTTGTTGTGATATCGAGTCTCCCCTGGACTTTCTGAAGGCTCAGAAAAATACGGTTGAATTGGAGCAGATCCGGCGGGCCAATCTGCAGGCAAGTCGGGCCAAGCTGAGAACCCTGGCCTGGCTGTCGCAGCAGATGGCTCAGGGCGCTGCCATCAGTGAGGCTGAGGTGGCGGTGGTTATGGAAGAGCATTACCAGGCGGAACCCGAGTGGCATGGTCTCAGTTTTGCCACCATTGCAGCTGCGGGTCAGCATAGTTCGATCGTTCACTACAGCACTCCCGATCCCAACTGCCAGCTGGCACCGGGCCAACTGTTCCTCCTGGATTCTGGATCCCATTACGGGGGTGGTACCACCGATGACACCCGCACGGTTAGCTTGGGCGACCCCACCCCGCTGCAACGACAGCGCTACACGGAAGTGCTGAAAGCACACATTCGCTGCGTTACTCAACCCTTTCCTGTCTCCGCCACGGGAGCTCAACTGGATGGGATTACGCGAGCCAGCCTATGGCAGGCAGGACTGGACTATGGACATGGCACCGGACATGGCGTTGGCGCCTATTTAAATGTGCATGAAAGCCCCAATGGCATCAGTAAACGGGTGCAGACTTGTTTCCAAGCTGGCATGATCACCAGCGTGGAGCCCGGCTATTACGAACCGGGATGGGGTGGGATCCGATTGGAGAATTTGTATGAGGTGAAGGCCATCCCCGAGCGGGAAGGCTGGCTGCAGTTCTCCCCCCTGACCTGGATCCCCTTTGATCCTCAGCTGATTGAGCCTGGTCTGTTACCGACCCAGGAAAAACACTGGCTCCATGACTACCACCAGCAGATACTTCAGATCTTTCACACCACCCTCGATCCAGAGTCCACTTGCTGGCTCAATGAAGTGGTTGATCAGATCAAGATCCTCTGTGCGGTGTAGCCTGTGTGCTTTCATTTGCACCCAGAAACCCCGTGTTGTCCTACAGTAGTTGCTAGATGGTGTGAGTCAAGCCAATTGAGGTCTCATCAGCGAGGATCAGCATGGAGTGGCATGTCAGTGATGCAGAAAGTCTGGCCTTGATCGATCAGGAGGTGGGCCGCCATGACCTGTCTCCTGCAGAATATGAGGTTGTCCGGCGGATCATCTTTGCAACGGCTGACTTTGAATATCTGCAGCTGATTAAATTTGAGAACGAGGCCCTGCAGGCGGGAGCCGCTGCCCTGGCAGCCCGCACCACCATTGTCGTTGATGAGCCGATGGTGAAAGTTGGCATCGCTCTAGCGGTACAGAATACGTTTTCCAATCCGGTCTACTGCAGCACCGAAGCTGTGACCCGACCGCAGCGGGAGAAAACCCGCTCTGCCTGGGGCCTGGAAACCCTGGCCCATCGCTATCCAGAAGCCATTTTTGTGATCGGGCAATCTCAAACTGCTCTGGCCTCCCTGGTGACCCTGATCCGCCAGAGAGAAGTTGCCCCCGCTCTGGTGATTGCAACCCCAGCTGGCTTTGTGGATGTAGTAGAAGCCAAACAGGAACTCTCGGAGTCTTTGATCCCTCATGTGCGTACCGAGGGACGCAAGGGAGGACCCACCGTGGCCTCTGCCATTCTAGACAGCATGGTGGATCTGGCCTGGCATGCCTATGATCAACGCACCCTCGTCTAAGCTCTGGTTTCTCATCCGTCAGCCAGCTGAGATCAACGGCAGCCAATAAGAAATTTATCAAGATTGAGACAATTTTCTGAAAGGGCTGGTCAGAAGCCTGACCAGCGTTGCATGATAGATCAGATATAGATTTCTTAACATTCTTTCTCATAATGATAAAGAAAAGCTTTCCCATGTTTCATCTCAACGGCCTCGTGGCCGGTTGGCTGGGGCTCACGGCCAGTTTGCTCCTCCTCCTGAGCTGGATCCTTCCTGTTCAGGCGCAAATGGCCCTCCCAACTGTAGAAATGGATCTGCCTCAGCCTCCGGTGATGGTTCTGGATCTGGCGGGTGAGCTGAATGAGCAGCAAAGACAGTTTCTAAGCAACCAGCTGCAACAGCTTGAGGCTGATACCGGCTGGAAATTGCGGGTACTGACCCAGTTTGACCAGACCCCGGGTCGGCAGGTGAAGGACTACTGGGGTCTTGATGAAAGAAGTGTGCTGATGGTGGCAGACCCACGGGGAGGCAATCTGTTGGCCTTCAATGTTGGAGATGAGGTGCGTCAGATCCTGCCCCGAACCTTTTGGGTTGAGCTGCAGTCCCGTTTTGGTAATCAGTTCTATGTGCGGGATCACAGTGAATCTCAGGCCATCCAGGCCACCGTTGATACTCTGGACCAATGTTTTCATCAGGGGGGCTGTCGAGTTGTGCCGGGACTGCCCTACGAACAGTGGGTGCTGACTCTGGTCACCTCGATTGCTGGTGGGATTTTGCTAGGATTTGCGGGTAAGCCTCGCAACAACCAGGAGATCTTCAACTGGAGGTGGGCCCTGATCTTCTCCCCCCTTTGGTTTATCCTCTTTGGGGCTTTTGGGATTGGCCCAGTGATTTCTCGCACTTCCGATTGGTTGCCTCTCTTACGGAATGCACTCGGATTTTTCACAGGGGCACTTGTGATTTATCTTCTTCCCACCCCATTTCGTCGGCCCCCTTCAGACTCAACCGCCTCTTGAGATTAACCCAGGAATAATGAAGGGATCCCCACCTGACCTGCGGGATCCCTTGAGGATTATTATTGGGTAGCCGAGAGGAAGCAAGCGGTAGCTCTACATCATGCCCATGCCGCCCATGCCCATGCCACCCATGCCCATACCGCCCCATGCCCATGCCACCCATTCCCATACCGCCCATCCCACCCCCAGGGGCAGGAGCAGGGGCTTCAGGTTCTGGCTTGTCGGCAATCACAACCTCGGTGGTGAGATACATGCCTGCAATGGAAGCCGCATTTTGCAGGGCCGAACGGGCAACTTTAGCTGGATCGACAATCCCGTTAGCCACCATGTCTACATACCGATTTTCCAGGGCATCAAAGCCAAAGCCTGGCTCCAACTCTTTTACCTTTTCGACAACCACTGTTCCCTCGAGTCCAGCGTTGGTTGCGATTTGCTCTAGCGGATAGGAGAGGGCCTTCATAACAATATTGGCACCCACCTGCTCCTCTGCGTTGAGGCTGGTTTTGAAATCAGGGATGAGTTTGGTCAGGTGGACAAAGACGGTGCCTCCACCAGGAATAATCCCCTCTTCCACGGCGGCCCGGGTGGCATTGAGAGCATCTTCAATTCTAAGCTTGCGATCCTTGAGTTCTGTTTCTGTTGCTGCCCCCACCTTGATCACGGCCACGCCACCCGAGAGACGGGCAATCCGTTCCTGCAATTTCTCTCGGTCATACTCCGAATCGGACTGGTCCAGCTGCTTGCGAATCTGCGCCACCCGTTTTTCCACCTGAGTAGTGGTATCCCCCTGACCGACAATTGTGGTGGTATCCTTGGTCACTGTGACTTTGCGAACCCGACCTAACATCTGCAGGGTGGCGGTATCCAGGCGCAGACCGATATCCTCTGAGATCATCTGCCCGCCTGTGAGAATGGCAATGTCTTCCAGGATGGCCTTGCGCCGATCCCCAAAGCTGGGTGCCTTGACGGCAGCAACGTTCAGTACCCCCCGCAGACGATTGACCACCAGCATGGCCAGGGCTTCCCCTTCGATATCTTCGGCAATGATCAACAGCGGACGGCCTTCACGCGCTATTTTCTCCAGAATCGGAATCAGATCCTGAACGGCAGAAATCTTGGAACTGGTGATCAGCAGGAACGCATCCTCCATCTCCGTCAGCATCCGCTCAGCATCGGTAACAAAGTAGGGGGACATATAGCCCCGGTCAAACTGCATCCCCTCCACGACTTCCATATCCGTGTCCAGGGACTTGGATTCTTCGACCGTGATCACCCCTTGACGCCCAACTCGGTCCATGGCGCTGGCGATCATTTCTCCAACCTCAGGATCATTGGTGGCTGAGATGGTGGCCACTTCGGCAATGGTTTTGCGATCGGTGATAGGCTTCGCCAGGGATTCAACTTCCTTCAGCAAATAGGCTACCGTTTTGTCTATTCCACGCCGCAGGTTGACCGGATTGGCTCCGGCAGTTACGTTTTTGCTGCCTTCCGAAATCATGGCGTAGGCCAGCAGGGTGGCCGTGGTGGTCCCATCCCCAGCCACATCGTTGGTCTTTTCAGCGGCTTCGCGGATTAGACGTGCACCTGTGTTCTGGAGGGGGTCCTCCAGTTCAATCTCTTTGGCAATGGTGATGCCGTCGTGAATGATCTGGGGAGCCCCAAATTTCTTCTCTAGCAAGACATTGCGGGCCCGTGGTCCTAACGTGAAGCGCACCGTATTGGTCAGCTGGGCAATCCCCTCTTCCAGTGCACGACGGGCCTTATCCTTAAATACAACCAGCTTCGCCATAGATCAGAACCCTCAAGTTGCCTATAACTTCAAACGTGCTTATTGCTTGTCTTTCCATCAATCCTTAGGCTGCGACCACTGCCAGAATATCTCGTTCTGTCAGGAGCACATGCTCCACTCCCGCCAACTTCAGTTCAGTGCCCGCATATCTGCTGTAGAGCACCTGCTGGCCTGCAGAAAGTTGGGGAGCCAGTCGCTGGCCTTTGTTGTTGATCTGTCCAGAGCCCACAGCCACCACTTCACCCACCTGTGGTTTCTCCTGGGCAGATTCAGGCAGGAGAATTCCCCCTGCTGTCTTTTCCTCCTGAGGCACAACTCTTAACAGAATGCGATCCCCTAAGGGCTGCAGAGAACTTGCCTCTAAACTGACACCTGCCATAGCGATTGTCTCGATTGTCAGAACTACACCAGTGAATAAGATCACTCAGAAGGTGTCTTTACGGAGAGTGGTTATTGACCCCCTGCTTTCACGCCTTCCAAGCACCACTTACGCATCCAAAGCCTAGCACTCCACGGGGGCGAGTGCTAACCATTTGAGAGGGAGTGGAACAGAAAAATTGCAACTGAGATCCTGGCGCGGGAGAGCTAGCTCCCAGCATCTCAGGCATTTCCTCCGATCAAAACATCAGGGAACTTGGCTTGAGCTTCCCCAATGGGGCGGCTGCGGCCTTCCCCCTGCCAGTAGTTGATCACTTCCGTGGCGCGGTTGAGCAGGTCAATTCTTTCCGTCTCGGAGATCCAGCTTTTTGCCTCTAGCTCCTGTTTCATCTGTTCCCAGGCATCATCACGGGGCCAGAAAAAGTAATGGGTGAGAGGGCTGCGATTCTCGGCCACCAACTGATCCACTGCTATGGCCAGATCCTTGTCCAGCCACATTGCCTTCAGTGCAAATCGAGCCAAGGGTTCCTCCTAACTTTTTAAGACAGCCAACCATTGTAACCCCAGTGGCTGTGCTTTGATGCAGCAATTTTTGAAATGTGGCCAACCCCTACTTTCGTACTTTCCCACGATCAGTTCTGCAATCTGCGGAAGAAACTTACGAGATAGTGCTCAAGGCTTTCTCTTCAGCTTTTCCCTATGATCTGAGGAAAACATTGGCATCTGCTGCATCTTCAGTTTTGAGAGGTTGTGTGCCACGAGTTCAGTTGTCAGCCTCAATGATCAACACCTCCTGTTAGTGCCTCACGTTCAAGGACCCTCGTACCATGCTTGCTCCTGCCTTTTTCCCCTCTGCCATGCAGTCTAAACCTCAGCGAAACCTGGTGCTGAAGGTGTTATTGAATGGTTGTAAAGCTTACGAATTAAAAGTAGGACGGCACACTATTGGCCGATCCCAGCAATGCCAGGTGCCCATTCAACACGATCTGGTCTCACGGCTGCACGCAATACTTCTCTGTACTGAAAAAGGCCAGGTGCGGCTTGTGGATGGAGATGGGGAACAGGCTAGCCGCAATGGCACCTATGTGAATGGAGTCAGGATCACCGAGACCTGGTTGCAGCCTGGCGATACGATCCATTTCGGGGCCAGTCAGGTCATGGCCAAATTGGAGATCTCAGATCTTGCCATTCTCCAGGAGGATGACTTCGAAGCCGCCCTCAACCTTTATGCTGATGAGCCCGCCCTGGCGGAGGACCTAACCTCCCTAAGGCCTGCTTCTGAGCCCCGGTCCTCTTCTGCTTCCGCTGCCAACTCTCAGGCGTTGTCTGTTAAAGAACTCACGGGCAAGATCAGTCAGCTGTATTACGAACTTAGTACTCTGGAAAATCAACTTAAGGAACGGGATCACAGCTACGCAGGACTTCGGGACGATTTTGAAACCTTTCGTCGCCAAGCGGAGCAGGAGAAGGATCTGGCGAATCTGCAAATCCAGCAGCTCTCCCAGAAACTGCAGCAATCTCAAAAGCTGATCCAGCTTGATTCCTCAGGTGGGGGGGCAGATCCCCAAGACTCGAACCGCCGTCAGCCTCTCCTGCCCTCGATGAACTCCCAGGACCTGCTCATCGATCTGCTGGCCGTTGTCGATAATTTTGAGATCGCTCAACAGATGGTGGAGGTGAAAACAGCGCGGGAAAGTGAGATCCATCACGGGTATCAGGGTATCCATCGTCTCTTACTCAAATCTCTGCGCAAGGTTGGTGTGCGTCGCTTCCATTCTCTGCACACGGTGTTTGATCCCAATCTGCATGAGGCAGTGGCGGCGGAAGTGACTGAAGCATGTCCAGAAGATACCGTTATCACTGAACATCAGGCAGGCTACATGCTGGGAGACCTGGTGATCCGTCCGGCCAAGGTCACGGTTGCCCGCTCTGCCCGCGTCTGATTCCCGATTCTTTCTGGATCCTGCTGTAGGATAAAACCAGTTTGTCGAGGGTATCCGGCATGGATCCGCATCACTCCCCTGGATTTGTGGCCCTGGTGGATGCTGCCAAGCAGCGGATTCAGGAAATCAGTGTGGTTCAGGTGCGGGACCGCCAATTGCAAGGGGAGCCGTTTTACCTGATTGATGTTCGTGAAGAATCAGAGTGGCAGGCTGGGCATATTGTCGGCGCCATGCATCTCGGGCGGGGCATTTTAGAGCGAGACCTTGAGCAACGGATTCCGGATCGAACTGCTGATATTGTTCTCTACTGTGGTGGGGGATACCGCTCGGCTCTGGCCGCCGATAACCTGCAGCAGATGGGGTATTCACAGGTCAGATCCATGGCGGGAGGTATCCGCGAATGGCGAGCTGTAGGGTACCCGGAAGCTCAAGACTAATGCCCATGCAGCTACTGCAGTTCAGCACCTCCCACTACTGCCGCAAAGCGCGGCTGGCTCTGGGGTATAAGCGGATCCTCTACACGGTCGAAAATCTCACCCCTGGGCTGCATCAATTTCGCATACGTCCCCTCACGGGCCTGACCACCACTCCTGTTTTGCTGCCAGAACAGCCGGATCAGCCGCGGGCGTGTGGGAGATTCCACCCAGATCCTGAAGTACCTGGACCATCTGCAG
>JAAUUJ010000087.1 GCA_012030715.1 Synechococcaceae cyanobacterium SM2_3_1
TTAAGTATGAGGATCATCAAGAGCATTTCTGGACGGATCCAGAGCCAATCTCTTTTATACGGCACTCCCATCTATGCGGCTGCATCCGGATCGACAACGCAAGGCCCTGAATCATCTCTATTGGGTAATTCAGAATATCAATACTGCTGCCTCTGAGGTTAATACCATTTTTTATAATCAGTTAACTGCTGGGGTTTTCAGGCATGTGGGAGGTTATGAGACTCTCTGTGCTGAGCTGGATCTGGAAACCTCTCAAGAATACCGTCATGTGCATGCTTTTCAGAAGGTTGCTCACCGAGCTAAAACAGCATTGCTGGGGCAGCACATCTCTCTCTCGACTCAACACACCTCATCAGGTAGGGCCAACCCACCAAATCACAGGTTTTCCTGGTTAGCAACTATGCAGGATCAGAGTTTATCCTGGCTGGCCAGAACCATGCTGCCTGAAGGATCATTTTGCGTTTCCAGTTATCTCCAAGAACGGCGGCTTGCGGATAAGAACATGCCCACACCGATGCAGGGATCCGCAGGTCGGATCGCCCCTCCAGCGCTGCTTAAGTTTTTCACCCTCAACTGGGGTAGTTCACCCTTTCTGGCCTGTCAATACTACAGCTTGCGCTACATTGCCAATTTACTTTTGAGAACCCAGGAACATACGCGGGCCATGTACTACAAACACCTGCAGGCTCAATCTCTGCCCATCCCAGCCCCCACCGCCCTTTCCTACTACCACTTTCTGGATGAGTCTTTTCACTCCACAACCTCTCAGATCGTGGGACAGGAGATGTATAAGGATTTTGGCAAAGGCAGTTCATATGAAGTCTTTGTGGCCAATCTGGCGCTTCTGCTCACTCAAAAAAATGTGATTCGCTACCATAGTGGCCTCTCCTGCGGACTCCCTGCTCGCTGCTTCCGAAGTGACGTTGAATTTATGCAATTTATCTACCAGATCCTGCAATCTCCTATATTTGAAATGTCAGGAATGGAAGCATTGGCATGGATGCGGAAGTCCTATGGCATAGAGCACGAAGGATTTTATATCGCCCAGCGTTATCACCGAAAACTGATGAAAGATCTGAAAACTTATTTTGCTCGCATTCCCTACCTGTGGCCTGTGAATCGCGAGATGCAATTTGCAGATGAATGGGGAAGTGTGGCTTATGGGGTCCAGGCCAGTCAACAAGCTTTCCACCAATTTGAAGCTCTACTGAATTCGTAGATCGATGATCATTAACTTGTGATTTCCCTAAGGCTTGGACCTCAATTCTGGGATAAAATAACTTCTTGCATGGGGTAGATTGACTTAATCTTTAGGGAACCTAATACAGTGATTGATTTCTGTTGTTCGTTGATGACTTCAGCCTGAGAGTTGGAAAGAATGGATCCCCGTTTGATGCTATCCCCTAACCACTTTTACTTTTAGGTCAGCAGGGTTGCCATGGATCCGATTGCCATCGTGGGTATGGGCTGCCGATTTCCAGGTGGGGCCAGTGATCCACGCTCTTATTGGCAACTGCTCCAAACCGGGTGCAGCGGGATCACCCAGGTTCCTCCTGATCGCTGGGATATAGAGAGTATCGCTACTACCGGAAAAGCCATCAGCCGTTGGGGAGGATTTCTGGCCCAGGTGGATCAGTTTGATGCCAGTTTTTTCAGATTGCTCCTCAGGAAGCACGGGTGATGGATCCACAGCAGCGCCTGGTGCTGGAGGTAACCTGGGAAGCGCTGGAACACGCAGCTATCAACCCCGAAGATCTAGCAGCAACCGCCACAGGTGTGTTTCTCGGGATCAGTAATGCCGATTACCACCGCCTGGTTTACCAGGATCGGACACAACTCAGTGGCCATGCAGCCACCGGTACCTCCTTCTCGATTGTTGCCAACCGCCTCTCTTATGTCCTGAATTTACGGGGACCCAGTCTGGTGGTGGATACCGCCTGTTCCTCTTCATTGGTAGCAGTGCATCTGGCCTGTCAGAGTTTGCGGCAACAGGAGTCGGATCTCTGCATTGCGGGCGGAGTGAATTTAATGCTGACCCCAGAACCCACGATCGCCTTTTCTCAAGCCCAGATGATGGCCGCCGATGGCTACTGTAAGACGTTTGATGCGCGTGCCAATGGCTATGTTCGGGGAGAGGGCTGTGGGATCATCCTGCTCAAACGGCTGCAAGATGCCCTCAGGGATCAGGATACGATTCTGGCTTTGATTCCCGGATCAGCAGTGAATCAGGATGGGTATACCAATGGCTTGACGGCCCCCAACGGCCTTGCCCAACAGGCGGTGATCCGGCAGGCCCTGGTGAATGCGGGTGTGGATCCAGCGGAGATCAGTTACATCGAGGCTCATGGCACCGGCACCATTCTGGGGGATCCGATTGAAGTGAAAGCCCTCAAGTCGGTGTTGTTACCTGGGCGGACTCTGGATCAACCCTGCTGGCTGGGGTCGGTGAAAACCAACATTGGGCACCTGGAAGCCGCTGCGGGCATGGCGGGCCTGATCAAGGTGGTGCTGGCTTTACAACAGCAGGAGATCCCACCCCATCTCGCATCTGCAGCAGCTCAATCCCCTGATTACCCTGCAGGGCACCCCTCTCCAGATCCCTACCCAACCCCAACCCTGGCCGCGGGGAGATCAACAACGGGTGGCGGGCGTGAGTTCCTTCGGCTTCGGAGGCACCAATACCCATGTGATCCTGACCGAAGCATCGGTAATTCCCCCCAAAGTCGCGGGACTAGATCCGCCGCTGCACCTGCTGCCGCTTTCCGCCAAAACCGAAACAGCACTCCGGGATCTGCTGCTTACCTATCAGGCATTTCTGCGGGGTAGCCAGGATCAGGATCTGGCCGATATCTGCTACACAGCCAGCGTAGGACGGGCCCACTTTCGCCATCGCCTGGCAGTTCTCGCCTCCTCTCGTCAGCAGCTTCTGGAACTCCTGGAACGATTAGACCGTGATGATCCTGGACCAGAGACAAGCCAGGGAACAGTCAACCTACAGGGATCTCCCCACCTGAGTATGCTGTTTACGGGACAGGGATCACAGTACGCAGGCATGGGACAGCAGCTTTACCCCACCCAACCCAGCTTTAGAGCCACACTGAATCACTGCGCAGATCTCCTGCAGCCCTATCTGGATCAACCGCTGCTAGAGATTCTTTTTGCGTCTGACGGACAAGATCTCAATCAAACTCGCTACGCTCAACCCGCTCTTTTTGCTCTGGAATACAGCCTGGCTCAGCTCTGGATCACCTGGGGGATCCGGCCCGATGCCGTGCTGGGTCACAGTGTCGGGGAGTACGTGGCGGCCTGTGTGGCAGGGATCTTTAGCCTGGAGGATGGACTCAAGCTGATCGCTGCGCGGGGCCAATTCATGCAGCAGCTGTCCCCTGAGGGAACAATGGTCGCCCTGATCGCCTCTGTGGAGCAGGTGAAATCCTGGATCAATGGATCTGGAGATCTGGCGATCGCCGCCGTGAATGGACCGGAAAGCACTGTCATTTCTGGGAGTAATGCTGCAGTTCAGGCCCTGATCTCACAACTTAGCCAGCGGGGGATCAAAAGCAAAACGCTGCCCGTCTCCCATGCCTTTCACTCCCCATTGATGCAGCCCATCCTGACCCAATTTCGGCAGGTGGCGGATCAGGTGCGCTACTCTCAGCCCCAGATCGCCTTCATTTCCACAGTCACAGGGCGGGAGAATCACGCAGAAGTGGCCACCCCGGACTACTGGTGCCAGCAGATCCTCCAGCCGGTGCAGTTTGCTGCGGCCATGACAACTCTGCAACAGCAGGGGGGTGAGATTGTGCTGGAATGCGGTCCGCAACCGATCCTGCTGGGGATGGGACGACAATGCTGGCCCGAGGGAACGGGGGTGTGGCTGCCTTCCTTGCGATCTGGACAACCAGAATGGCAAACCCTGCTGACCAGTCTGGCAGAGCTTTATGCGCGTGGCTTCAGGATTAACTGGCGATCATTTGGGCAAGACTATCCACAACGGCGCAAAGCGCAGCTACCCACCTATCCCTTTCAACGGCAACGCTACTGGCTGGATCCTCCCACCTTTAAAGAGGTCTCCACGGTGAAGGCTAACAGGGATCGGTCTGCTTCACTTTTAGGCCAGCGGTTGTCCTTGCCTTTTCTCCCCCAGATCCGCTTCCAAACCCAATTTACGGCTGCCTCCCCTGCCTACCTGCCGGATCATCAGTTTTTCAACAAGATCGTGGTGGCAGGAGCCTCCCACCTGATCATGGCCTGGCTCACCGCTCAACAGCTGCTGAAACGGGACACCTGCATCATTCACCAGTTGCAATTTCTGGAGGTTCTCACCGTTACGGAGGAGCAGCCCCGGACGGTGCAGGTCATTGCCGATCCCCTGTCCGACGGAGTCTATGCTTTCAGGCTGGTCAGTAGTTTCGAGGATCAAGCCAGTGCCCTCTCCCCCCCGTGGGCAACTCATGTCACGGCAACTCTGCAACCTCTACCGGAGGAAGCCAACCGAAACTCTCGGGGTTGGGATCTGCAGGAGATTCAGGATCGTTGTGCTGAAAAGCTCGATCGGCAGGCGTACTACACCACGCTACTCACCTCTGTGCAGGGGCAATTTCATCTGGGGGAAAGCTTTCGCTGGACCGATCAGGTGTGGATAGGACGGGGGGAAGCGCTCCTTAAACTGAAGCCGCCAAGGATTACACAAACCCAGAAGCATGTCCACTGGCCTCACCCTGGTCTGCTGGATGCCGGATGGGTGGCGATCCCGTTTCTATACACCCATCAGAACCATGAAAGCTTCTCCCCCACCTACGCCGTGACGGGAGTCAATCGCTGTCAGGTGTATCAGGCCCCAGATCTCCAGGCAGAGTATTGGGTTTATGTCCAGATTGATCCTCACGATTCCATTGGGACCGAGACTCTGCAGGGAGATGCGCATCTTCTGGATCAGCAGGGACGCCTTTTCATCTCATGTAGAGGGATCCGTTTTCGCAAGTTACATTCTCAGGGTCTTGCCCAGGTCATCAGTCCTGATCTGGGGAACTGGTTCTACACCCTGCAGTGGCAAAAGTCTGTATCAACCGGCAAGTCTGCCCTCCCTGAGGGTACCTGGATCCTGCTTACCCCTGAGCACAGCCAGATTGGCCACCAGCTGACGGCAAGACTGAGACAGCAAGGAGGACGGATCATCCATGTCTTGCCTTCATCCAGTTCATTCCAGCAGATTCAAGACGATCGAGTCCTGGTCGATCCCACCCGACCCGAGGATTTTCGGCAACTCATGCTTACCCTGGGAGATCAACCTCTGGCGGGGATCATTCATCTCTGGAGCCTGGACACGTCGGTTACGAATCTGGAAACCGCCCAGGAGCGACTCTGTGGGAGTACGCTGCATCTGATCCAGTCCCTGGCCCTGGTGGAGGATCAACCTCCCCTCTGGCTGGTAACGCAGGGGGGGCAATCTCTGGGAGGAGAGCAGGATCTGCAGCCTCAACAGGCATCTCTCTGGGGGCTGGGACGGGTGATCCCTCTGGAGTATCCCCACCTTTCCTGCCACTGCCTTGATCTAGATCCGGAGGCTGAAACAACTCAGGTTGAAATGCTGCTTCAGGATCTGCGGTCAGGGGCCGAGGAACCCCAGATCGCTTACCGGCAAGGAGAACGGTGGGTTCCGCGTCTGCAGCGGCTCCGTTTACAACCTCAGTCCCCAATTCAGATCCCATCCAACGTCAGCTACTGCATTACTGGAGGCTTAGGATCCCTTGGACTGGAGGTCGGAAAATGGTTGGTGGATCAGGGGGCCAGACAGCTGGTGCTGGTGGGACGACAGGCTCCTTCATCAAGGGCCGAGCAGGCAATCACTGAAATGCAGCAGGCCGGAGCCCAGATTACGGTGATCCAGGCGGATGTGACCAGAGCAAAAGATGTGGTGGCTTTGCTGGATCAGATCAAGACCTCCTTACCTCCACTGCGGGGAATCATTCACG
The DNA here is from genome assembly GCA_012030715.1 of Synechococcaceae cyanobacterium SM2_3_1. GTDB lineage: Bacteria > Cyanobacteriota > Cyanobacteriia > Thermostichales > Thermostichaceae > JAAUUJ01. The sequence goes on from JAAUUJ010000087.1 coordinate 5,976, forward strand.
CTGCCGGAGTTCTGGACGATGGCTTGCTACAGCAACAATCCTGGGATCGGTTTACGCGAGTTCTTAATCCCAAGATCCAGGGAGCATGGAATCTCCACCAGCAAACCCTGCATCTACCCCTGGACTTTTTTGTCTGCTTCTCCTCGGTCACTGCGCTACTGGGCAATGTTGGGCAGGGAAGTTATGCCGCCGCCAATGCCTTTATGGATGCCCTGATCCATGAGCGCCACCGTCTGGGGTGCCCGGGTCTCAGCCTCAATTGGGGTCCCTGGGATCTGGAAGGCATGGTCACCCAGGGAGGGGAGCAGGTGCAGAGACGCTTGCAGGCTCAGGGGATGCAGCCGATTCCACCGCAACTGGGATGCCAGAGTCTAGAACAAGTGCTGGCTTGTCGCCAGCCTCAGATCGGGGTCTTTAAGGTGAACTGGGATCAGTTTTTGGGGCAGTTTCTCGGAGGGCAGATTCCCGCTGTTTTTGCCGAGCTGGTGGCCGATCTTGATCTCGCTCCACATCCTGGAAGTCCATCCCTGCCAGCCTTTGTGGATCAACTCCAGCTCCTTTCTCCCGAGCAGCGACAGCCCCTGTTGGAGGATTACCTGAGCAAGGTGGTCGCAAAAGCACTGGGACGCAACCCCAGCGATCCCCCGGATGTGCAGGAAGGGTTCTTCAGTTTGGGTATGGATTCCTTGATGGCTGTGGATCTGGTGGCGATGTTGCGCCGAGAATTGGGGATCACGCTGGCCCCGACTGTAGCGTTTGAGTACGCCAATATTAAAGCGTTGGCAGCTTATCTGGGGGAACATGGACCTGTACCCGAAAGGGACAAGCCAGAGCATGATGATATCAAGCTGATCCGGGAGGTCGGCCAGATGTCTGAGGAAGAGCTGCAGGAGAGTCTGTTGCAGGAGCTGGATCAGCTGGAGGCATCCCTGAACCAGTACTAGCCCCCAGGGGTGATGCAGCGCAGACCTTCTCATTGAGGAGTGGTGTGTGATGATCCAGGAGCAAAACCCGCAACGATCCACCCAGGAACGCTTGGTGCTGGCCCTGAAGCAGGCCAATGCCCGACTGGAGGAACTGGGAAGAGAAAAAACAGAACCCCTGGCCATTGTGGGCATGGGCTGTCGTTTTCCTGGAGGGGTGGACAGTCCTGAGTCCTTCTGGCAGTTTCTACTACGGTCGGAGGATATCCGCCAGGAGGTGCCTGCCGATCGCTGGGACGTGGACCGCTACTACGATCCTGATCCTGAAATAGCCCACAAGATCTATGTCCGCCAGGGCTACTTCCTGCAACAGCCAGTGGATCACTTTGATCCGGCCTTCTTTGCCATTGCCGGTGCTGAGGCCCGCAAGATCGATCCCAGCCAGCGGTTGATGCTGGAAGTGGTCTGGGAGGCCCTGGAGCACAGTGGAATTGCTCCTGAAAACTTACGCAATAGTGCCACTGGAGTATTTATCGGCCAGTGCTTCAACGACTACCAGCTGCTGAACTGCCTCAGCCAACCGGACTATCTGCTGGATTTTTACCAGGCTACAGGATCCGGGATGTCGTTTACCGCGGGTCGGATCGCCTACACCTTGGGGTTACAAGGTCCCACCTTCACCCTGGACACCGTCTGTTCTTCTTCGTTGGTGTCCCTGCATCTCGCGGCCCAGAGTTTGCGATCCTGCGAAACCAACCTGGCTCTGGTGGGGGGAGTCAACCTGATGCTGCATCCCTCCGTCACCCACCTCTACTGTCGGGGTAAGGCCCTCTCTCCCCAGGGACGCTGTGCCTCTTTTGATGCGGCAGCGGATGGCTTTGCGCGGGGGGAAGGCTGTGGTGTGGTGGTCCTGAAGCGGCTCAGGGATGCGATCAGGGACGGGGATCGGATCTGGGCACTGCTGCGAGGATCGGCGGTGAATCACGATGGACCCAGCAGTGGCTTTACGGTGCCCAACCTCCAGGCTCAGCAACAGGTTCTGCAACAGGCGCTCAAAAATGCCCGCCTCGAACCCAACCAGATCAGCTATCTGGAGTGTCATGCCACCGGCACGCCTCTAGGAGATCCGCTGGAATTGTCAGCCCTAGCCAGGGTTTACTGTCAGGATCGCCCAGCCTCCCAGCCGTTGATCCTGGGATCGGTCAAAACCAATATCGGTCATCTGGAGGCCGCTGCAGGCATTGCCAGTGTGATCAAGACCGCCCTGTGCCTGCACCATCAACAGATCCCGGCTAATCTTCACTTTCACACCCCCAATCCACGCCTGGACTGGGACACCCTCCCGCTACAGATCCCAACCCAAAGCCAGCCCTGGTTACAAACAGCTCAGCCGCGGCGGGCGGGGGTAAGCTCCTTTGGCATGAGTGGTACCAATGCCCATGTGATTCTAGAAGAAGCCCCCAAGATCCAGCTTCAGAGGGAGAACCCAGAGAAACAGACTCACGAGATCTTCACGCTTTCTGCCAAAACTGCCCTGGCCTCACCGCCCTGATCAGAAGGTATCGGGATCACCTGCAAACCCAACCTTCGCTTGCCCTTGCCGATGTTTGTTTCACTGCCAACACCGGGCGCAGTCATTTGGCCCATCGCTTGGCGGTGGTAGCTCAGAGCATACCCGATCTGGTGCAACAACTGGAGCAGGCCCTGGCAGACAATCCCACCCGCCGAGTGTACAGGGGACAGCTCAGGAGCAGAGGGCCTCAGATCGCCATGGTCTTTCCAGGTCATGGGTCTCCATGGGTAGGACTTAACCAGCTCTATCAGATGCAGCCGACGTTCCGCAACGCCTGGGATCGGTGTGCCGAGATCCTGCCGATCGATCCGGATCCTGAGACTGCTTCCACCCAAGCGGGTCTGTTCGCGCTGGAGTATAGCCTGGCCCAGATGTGGATCTCCTGGGGAATCCGGCCCCATGCGGTGGTGAGCGAGGGTGTTGTAGGCAACCATGTTGCGGCCTGTATTGCTGGGCTCTTCAGTTTGGAGGAGGGATTGCAGCTGATCACCTCCCGTACTGGCAACATCCATTATGCAGTTCCCCAGATCCCTTTCTGCTCGGCGGTGACAGGCCAGGACATCAGTGCAGAGATCACAACACCTGAATATTGGAATCAGACAAGCCCCCCACTTGCAAATTGGGAAACGCTGGAGGACACACTCAGGGATCAGGGATATGAGATCCTGTTTATCTGTGGTTCCAACCCTGGGGATCTGGAGATCGGCTTGCCCTCACCAGGCGCTGGGGAGAATGGCTGGCATTCAGTGCTGCTGAGCTTGGCCCAGATGTATGGATGTGGGGTGCAGATCGATTGGGCAGCTTTCGCAAAAGACCTGCCTCCACAGCAGAAAGTGACCTTACCCACCTATCCCTTTCAACGCCAGCGCTACTGGATCGATCCTCCCTTACCTACAGCAGTAGAACTGCCAGAACACCGAACTCAAGGGCGTCACAATCCAGTCGCGGATCTGCTCTATCAACTGGCATGGCAACCCCAATCCGCCCCGACCAAGGCATCCTTACAGCAATCTGGGCACTGGCTACTCCTGGCAGATCAGCAGGGCATCGCTGCAGCCCTGGCACAGCATCTACGGGCACAGGGACACACCTGCAAATTAATCCCGATGGCTTCCCTGGCGGCCAGAAATGGATCCAGTACAGGGTGGATTGTCCAGCAAGAGGCCTTACAAACTCAGATCGAGGTCTTTTTTCAAGAGATCTCCGGTTCTGCCTCCCCCATCAGGGTTGTGCATCTCTGGGGTCTGGATACTCCCACCCATGAGCAGTTGCAACAGCATCCTCAAGTTTTGTTCGCAAGTCTCCAGCTGGCAACCCAAAGTCTGCTGCTACTGGTGCAGACCCTGATCCAGGCCTCCTTAGCTGCTCCCACAAAACTATGGCTGGTGACTCAACAGGCTCAGGCGGTAGATGGTCAGGATCTGAATCTAGCGCAAGCTTCCCTGATCGGCCTGGGTCGCACGATTGCCCAGGAACACCCCGATCGCTGGGGGGGAATGATCGATCTGGAGGCGGCGGATCCCGATCCCGTCCACCATCTTTACCATGAAATCCTCTCGCCAGAGGGAGAGGCGCAACTGGCCTACCGTCAGGGTCAACGCTATGTAGCGCGGTTGCTCAGGCAAAATCCACCGAAATTAAACTCAGTATCGATCTCAACAGCTGCAACCTACCTGATCACGGGTGGGCTGGGATCGCTGGGGCTACAGGTGGCTCAACTACTGGCGGAGATGGGGGCCCGTTATTTAGTCTTGCTGGGGCGACAGGGGATCACCCGAGCGGATCAACACCAGGTTATTTCTCAATTGCAAGCAGCAGGTGTGGTGGTGAAGGTGATCAGGGCCGATGTCAGTGAATGGGCCGAGCTACAGCGGGCATTTGGCGAGATCCAGGCTTCCTTACCGCCCCTGCGCGGGATCCTGCATACGGCTGGACTTCTAGATGACGCCCTGCTAATTAGCCAGACCTGGGCACAGTTTGCACGGGTGATGCCACCCAAAATCCTGGGATCCTGGTATCTGCACCAGTTGAGTCAGTCTTTGGATCTGGATTTTTTCATCTGTTTTTCTTCTAGCGCATCGTTGCTGGGCAATGCAGGGCAGGGGAATTATGCAGCGGCCAATGCCTTTATGGATGCCCTCTGTCAGTGGCGTTGTCACCACGGCTTACCAGGATTGAGTTTCAACTGGGGTCCCTGGGCTGAGACTGGGATGACGGCCCAACTGTCCTCGGGTTTGCGATCCCGTTTATCCCGTTTGGGGATCCAGCCGATTGCGCCTGGGGAAGGACTACAGATCCTGCAACAACAATTGGGATCCCAGGGACAGGTGGGGGTGATCCGGTTTGACTGGGAGGGATTAAGTCCGCGACTCAGTGCTGGAGATCGGGCCTTCCTGGCAGCGGTCTTGCCTGCGGAATTCTCCGAGATCCTTACACCGAGAACATCCTCATCTCGGGAGCAGCAGGAGATCGCAACCCAACGCCAAGACCATGTCCAAGCCCTCCTTCAGGATCAGGTCACCCGTCTGCTAGGTTTGCAGTTAACCGAACCACTGGATCCGCAGGTGGATTTCTTTGCCCTGGGGATGGACTCCCTCATGGCTCTGGATTTGCGCAATCTGCTGCACAAGCAACTGGGGGTGGATCTGCCCATCTCAACCTTTATGGCTGGGGTGAATATCGAGACGCTGGTGCAGCTGATCCATCAGCGCTGGCAGGCAGGGGAGCAGTCCCATGGTGCTGGATCGTTGCAGGTTCAGCCAGGGGAGAGATCAAAAGCTGAGGATGCCAACCCTCTAGCCCTGTCGTTGAATCAGGCATCCCTCTGGTTTGTCTGGAACCTTTCCCCAGAGAGTCACGCCTATAACATTTCCTTCGCTGGACGATTACTGAATGCTGCCAATCTGCAGGCATGGCAAGGGGCCTTTCAGCAGCTGATCTCGCGGCATGCCCTGCTGCGCTGTTGCTTTCCCAGTCGTGAGGGGCAACCCTATCTGCAGATCCAGGATGCCTCAGTTCTAGATTTCCAGATCATTGAGGCAAGCACCTGGAGTGAAGCGGTTCTCAATCAGGAGGTGATCAGAGCCGAAAGACAGCCGTTTAATCTGGCCCAGGGCCCGGTCATGCGGGTGCGCTGTTTCCAGAGGCCGAGGGATGAGATCTTGCTGCTGGTGTGTATGCACCACATCGTCTGTGATGGCTGGTCCCTCAAGATCCTGCTGGACGAACTGCCCATCCTCTACCACCTGCAACAGACCCAGCAAACGATTGCCCTGGCCCCCCCAGGCATAGCTATGCCGATTACATCCGCTGGCAACAGGATCTCCTCAGCAGTGAACAGGGAGAAGACCTGTGGCATAACTGGCAACGGAAATTAGAGGGTGAGTTACCTGTTCTGCAACTGCCCTTTGATCATCCTCGTCCTCCGGTGCAAACCTATCGCGGGGATTCCTGCTCATTTCAACTCACCCCAGAACTCACGCAACAGCTTAAGGATCTGGCCCGTCAGGAAAAAGTCTCCCTGCACACGCTTCTGCTCTCGATCTACTTGATCTTTTTGCACCGCTATAGTCAGCAGTCGGATGTGATCGTGGGATCCCCCACCCTGGGGCGCAATGGTTCCGAGTTCCAGAGCATTGTCGGCCATTTTGTGAATATGGTGCCGATCCGCAGCCTGATCTCAGATCCGTGCAGTTTTCTTGACTTTTTGCAGCAAACCCGGCAAACGGTTCTGGAATCCCTGGATCACCAGGATTTTCCGCTAGCGGTGCTGGTGGAGCGGCTCCAACCGCAGCGGGATGCCAGTTATTCCCCGATTTTTCAAACCACTTTTGAGCTGGAGCAGTTTGAACGCAGCCCTGAAGCTGATCACACCCCTGTGGAATGGGGCGGGCTACGCCTGATCCCGCAACCGCTACGCCTGTTCGAGGGGCAATTTGATCTGGATCTGGAAATGCTGGACAGCAACACAGGTCTGCTGGGAATGTTCAAATACAACTCGGATCTGTTTAACCGCAGCACGATCGAGCGGATGCAGGTTCATTTTCAGACCCTACTGCAGGGCATAATCAGCAATCCTCAGAACCAGATCCAGACCCTCCCCCTGTTGACCCGATCCGAGCAGGAACAACTGCAACAATGGCAGGCCACTGGGCAAGAGATTCCTCAGGATCGGTGTATTCATCAGCTGTTTGAAGCACAGGTACAACGCACCCCCGAGGCAATCGCACTGGTATTTGGGCAAAAGGCTCTCAGTTACCGCGAGCTCGATCGGCGGGCAAATCAACTGGCCTGGTCTCTGCAAACTCTGGGGATCGGCCCGGAGATCCGTGTCGCTCTCTGTGTGGAACGTGGCCCGGAGATGGTGATCGGGATTCTGGGGATCCTCAAAGCCGGAGGCGCGTATGTGCCCTTGGATCCCAGTTATCCCCCCGAGCGGCTGCAGTTCATGCTTCAGGATGCGGAGGCATCGGTTCTCCTGACTCAAGCATCGCTACTGCCGATTCTTAAGATTCCCTCCTCCTGTCAGGTGCAGGTGCTCTGTCTGGATCGGGATACCGCTCTCCTGACCCCTATGCCCACCGATCCCTGTCAGGCTCAACCCAGCCCCCAACATCTGGCCTACATCATCTACACCTCCGGCTCCACAGGCCAACCGAAAGGGGTGATGATCCCCCACACCAACCTGGTGAATGCTTACTTTGCCTGGGACCAGGTTTACCACCTCAGCAGCCAGATCCACAGTCATCTACAGATGGCCAGCTTTGCCTTTGATGTGTTTACAGGCGATTGGGTCCGGGCGCTCTGTTCCGGTGGCAAGTTAGTGATCTGTCCTCGTGAGTATTTGCTGGAACCTCAACAGCTTTACTCGTTGATGCGGCGTGAGCAGGTAGACTGTGCCGAGTTTGTCCCCGCGGTGATCCGCTCGTTGATGGATTACCTGCAGGACACAGATCAGGATCTCAAAGAGATGCAAGTCCTGATCGTGGGATCAGACAGCTGGACTCTGGAGGAGATGGATCGGTTACGGGGTTTCTGTGCTTCCCAGGCGCGGATCATTAGCTCCTATGGCGTCACCGAGGCCACGATTGACAGCAGTTACTTTGAAACCACCGATCTCTACCTCTCGCGCCAGCACCAGGTTCCGATTGGCCGTCCTTTAGCCAACACTCAGCTCTGGATCCTGGATCCGGCCCGAAATCCTGTTGCCATTGGTGTAGTGGGTGAACTTTATATTGCGGGGGCTGGGGTGGCCAAAGGGTACTGGAATCGCCCCGATCTCACCCAGGCTAAATTCGTCACAATAGCCCTGAATGGCGGGGAACCTCGGCGCTGTTACCAAACAGGCGATCTGGCCCGTTATCTACCTGATGGCATAGTTGAACTCATGGGTCGCATGGATCATCAGGTCAAGATCCGGGGCTACCGCATTGAATTGGGAGATATTGAATCGGTTCTGAACCAGCATGATCAGGTGCAACAGGCGGTGGTCGTGGCAGAGTCAACCGTTGCTGGCAGCAAACGTTTGCTGGCTTATGTTCAGGGTCAGGAGCTGGATCCCACAAATCTGAAAGCCTATCTCAAACAGCAGCTACCGGATTACATGGTGCCCGCGATCATTATCCCCCTAGCGGCTTTTCCCCTGACCCCAAATGGCAAAGTAGATCGCAAAGCCCTGCCCAAACCGGATCAGGATCAGACTTCCTCCAGGGCTGCCGCCCCTCGCACGCAGCTGGAACAGACACTGGCCACCCTCTGGCAACAGATCCTGGGTCGTGAGGCCATTGGGATCCATGAGAATTTCTTTGCCCTGGGGGGAGACTCAATTTTGAGCATCCAGGTGATCGCACGGGCCCGCCAGCAGGGCATTCACCTCAGCCCCAGACAGCTATTTCAGCACCAGACCATCGCAGAATTAGCCGCAACCCTGGACCATCAACCCCCATCCCCCAGATCTGCCCAGCAAAATCAGGTCACAGGGGCAGTGCCGCTCACTCCGATCCAACGCTGGTTTCTAGATCAGGCCTGGCCCAATCCCCATCACTTTAATCAGGCGATTCTACTCCAGGTGCCCCCCACTCTGCAGGTAGAGGTCTTGCAGCACAGTTTGAATCGGGTGATCGAGCATCACGATGCCCTGCGCCTGCGGTTTCAGGAGAAGACGGAGGGATGGCAGCAATTCCACACTCAGGAGTCGGTAACGGCAGATCTGAAGTTAATTGATTTGCAGGATCTGCCCCCCGAGGAACAGAGCAGCACACTTGAAACCCTGGCGGCCCAACACCAGACCCACCTGCATCTCAGCACAGGGCCTCTTCTCCAAGCAGTACTTTTCCAGCTGGGCTCTGATCAACCCAACCGTTTGCTGCTGATCCTGCATCATCTGGTGGTAGATGCCATTTCCTGGCGGATTCTGCTCACCGATCTCTTTGACAGCTACCAGCAAAAAAGCAGAGGTCAGGATCCCAAACTTCCCCCCAAAACCACCGCGCTTTCAAGACTGGGCCTTACGGTTGCAGTCCGATAGCCACACAGAGAAGTTACAGGATCAACTGCACTACTGGCTAACCCTTCCCTGGGCGCAGGTGCAAACTCTGCCTCTAGATCAGGAGGGGGCAAGCACGGCTCTACCCACCTATGCCGACTCAGCTACGATCTCCGTGCGTCTGGAGGCAACCGCAACTCAACAGCTGTTACAGATCGTCCCCCGCAGATACAACACCCAGATCAATGATGCTCTCTTAACAGCCCTGGCCCTGGTGATCGGGAAATGGAGTGGTAGTTCCACGGTGCTGGTGGAGCTGGAGGGACACGGACGTGAGGATCTGTTTGCCGAGGTGGATCTGTCGCGGACTGTGGGCTGGTTTACCAGTTGGTATCCGGTACTCCTGTCACTCCCTGCCGAGCCTTCCATAGAGACGGTCCTCCCCGCAGTGAAAGACTATCTCCGCAGGATCCCGCAGGCAGGAATTGGGTTTGGCCTGTTGCAACATCTCACTGAAAACAAAGAGATTCGATCCTTACCCACCCCCCAATTGGGTTTAACTATCTGGGACAACTGGATCAGGGTCTGGATTTCACCCATGCCTGGTCTCTGGCCCCAGAATCCTGTGGAGCTGTCAACAGTCCGACGGGCACACTTCCCTATCTGATTGAAATCAATGCCCAGGTGATCAGTGGGTGTTTACAGGTGGATTGGACCTACAGCCGCTGCCATTATCAGGGCAAGACGATATCCACGTTAGCCCAGCAGTATCTGCAGACGTTACAGGAGATTATCGATTTCTGTCAGGCCTCAGGGATCCGTGGCTTCACCCCCTCTGACTTTCCGCTGGCTCAGCTAACCCAGGCAGAACTGGATCGACTGGTTCAATCCTTTGGCCCCCAACCAACGATTGCATCGATCTATCCTCTCACCCCCATGCAACAGGGGATGCTCTTCCACAGCCGCTTTGCTCCTGCCGAAGGTTTTTATGTGGAACAACTGCAGCTCACCCTGCAGGGATCGGTGGATTGGGGTGCTTTTCATCAGGCCTGGCAGCAGCTCACCCACCATCACGCCATTCTACGTACCTGTTTTGTGGAGACCCAGGATCAGCAGGTCCAGGTGGTGCTGGATCAGGTGGAGATCCCCTGGACAACGCTGGATTGGTGCCATCTTTCGGCAGAGGCTCAACAGACCCAGCTCCAGGCATGGCTACACCATGATCGCCAACAGGGTTTTGTGGAACCGCAGGCCCCTCTTGCCCGTTTCTGCCTGATGCACCTGGATCAGGAACGTTATCACTTTGTCTGGACTTATCACCATGCCCTTCTGGATGGCTGGAGTATGCCACTGCTGCTGCGGGATCTTTTAGCCTACTATGGCAGCTCCGCTCAGCATAAGATCAATCTTGCTCACCCACGATACTCGTTTGAGAACTACATTATCTGGCTCCAGCAGCAGAACCAGGCCGGGGCGAGAGTGTACTGGCAAGAACGGCTGGCAGGGTTTTTAGCACCCATCCAGTTACCTCTGCAGAACCGTGTATCCGATCCCCTGAGCGCGGCAGAAGCAACCTATCACCAACATATACTTGAGCTTGCGGAGGGGTTCAGTCAGTCTCTGCAGGCGTGGTTACAGGATCAGCATCTGACCCTGGCCCCCCTGATCTATGGCGCCTGGGGACTTCTGCTCAGCCGCTATTGCAGGGAATCAGATGTGGTGTTTGGGGTGACCATCTCAGGCCGAGCGATTCCGCTGGCAGGGATCGAGGAAGTGGTGGGCCTTTGTATTAACACGCTGCCCCTTCGGATCACCCTGGCGGATCAGCTTTCGACCACCCGGTTACTCCAGGCCATCCAGCAGGATTTGCAGGACTTACAACAGCAGGGTTTTCTCTCATTGGCAGAGATTCAACAACTGAGTCTGATCCCGACCGGACAGATTTTGTTTGAAACCCTCGTGGTGATTGAGAATTATCCCCTGGATCAGGCACTTCAGCAGCAGTCGCTTCTGCCCATCGAACGGATCACGGTCAGGGAGCACACCCACTATCCTCTCACCCTGGTGGCCCTCCCCGGGGAATCCTTATCTTTCTGTTTTTCCTACAACAGTCACCTATTTACAGAAGCAGAGATCACGGGCATGGCCACTCATTTTCAGAATCTGCTGCAGGCCATGATCAACCGTCCCAGCCAATCTGTGGTCACGCTCCCTCTCTTGAGTGCTACAGAACAACACCAGCTGCTGCGAGCCTGGAATGATACCGCTGCAAACGACCCCACCGATCTGTGTATCCACCAGTGGTTTGAAATCCAGGCCCAGAAAACACCGGATGCCGTGGCGCTTGTTTACGAACAGATCCAACTCAGTTATGCCGAACTCAATGCTCAAGCCAATCGGTTAGCCCGCCACCTGCAAACCCTGGGCGTTGGCCCCGAGGTGCTGGTGGGTCTCTGTGTAGAGCGCTCGATCGAGATGATCGTTGGTCTGCTGGCGATTCTGAAAGCGGGGGGAGCTTATGTTCCCCTGGATCCCGCCTATCCACAGGAGCGACTGCGGTTGATTCTGCAGGACCCCCAGCTCGCAATTCTGATCAGCCAGCGCCCCCTGCAGGCCAGGCTGCCCCACCTTCACGATCAATCGATTTGCTGGATCGACAAGACCGAGATCTGGGCCAACGCATCGCCGGAGAATCTCATCCATTCCACCAACCCTGAGAATTTAGCCTATGTGATCTACACCTCTGGATCCACAGGTCAGCCGAAAGGGGTAATGGTGCAACATCGGGGGCTGATCAACCTGGCTCAAGCTCAGATCAAAATCTTTGGGGTGAGTTCAGAGAGTCGGGTGCTCCAGTTTGCTTCGATAAACTTTGATGCCTCCATTTCCGAAATTGTGATGGCCTTGGGGTCAGGAGCAAGGTTGTGTCTGGCCTCCCCAGCGACGCTCCTGCCAGGTGACCCTCTGATCCAGACTCTCGAAGCGCAGGCGATCACCCATGTCACCTTACCTCCCTCGGTGCTGGCGGTTTTGCCTGTTCAGGATCTACCGGATCTCACCACCCTGATCGTGGCTGGAGAAGCCTGTTCCGCCGATCTAGTGGCGAAATGGGGGAAAGGACGTCGCTTTTTCAATGCCTATGGTCCAACCGAGGCTACTGTCTGCACCACCATCGCCGTCTGTGAGCAGGGCCCGCCTCCTATTGGCCGACCGATTGCCAATACCCAGGCGTATATTCTCGATCCCCATCTCAATCCTGTTCCTGTAGGAGTGCCAGGCGAATTGCATATTGGTGGGATCGGGTTAGCTAGAGGGTATCTCAACCGTCCAGAGTTGACCCAACAGAAATTTATTCCCAACCCTTTCAGCGATCTACCCGAAGCACGTCTCTACAAAACCGGAGATCTGGCCCGTTATTTAAGGGATGGCACGATTGAGTATCTGGGGCGCATGGATGATCAGGTCAAAATTCGTGGATACCGGATCGAGCC